>JAZNKU010000243.1:0-5826 GCA_045578685.1 Eubacteriales bacterium | reverse complement strand
GTAATCCTTGAAGGTAAGGCCCAGCCACTGCACCGCCATAACGGTAAGAAGAAGAGCTAAGCTGTTGATTATACGGAAGGCCACGAGAGCCTTGGATTTCTTATAAACGATCAACAGGTTCTCTATACTGGAACAAATTATCTTGGTCCAGGGAAAAAATGCAAGGAAATAAAGAAATCCGCGGATGGTATAGTTATCAAAATATCTTTCGATAAGTCCTACGCTTAACACCAGTGCCAAGCCCACGAGGAAGCTGAGTATAGTGTTGAGCGTATAATACAGGGACAGGAATTTTCTCTTTTCCTCCTCCTTGTCGGTCTTTGCAAGGAAGTAGTTAAGAGACTTAGGTAATCCCAACATCAGAATTGATGTTACAAGGTTTACCACCATCAGTATCTGAGAGTAGGTTCCGTATTCCTCAAGAGTACGGAAGCGGGAGAGCAGCATGGTCATGACCATGGCTATACCCGAGGTTGCGACCTTGGAGAAGGTCAACAGGGTAGCATCCGCTCCCAGATTGGTTGATTTTTTGTCTGCCATTAAATTTTCTCCGTTTGTTAAGTCTGCGGACGGTGAAACACCGTCCTTACGGTTTGATTATATAAGCTCCTCTATCTGCTTTGCAACATTGGCAAAGTCGAAACGGTTTACCTCGTCGCTGTTGATGTTGAGCGCAGGCTCTTTGCCTGCTTTGAAATTATTATAGTCGTTTAAGATATATTCCTTAAGAGCGGTGCGGTCCGTGTCCTTTGTCACCTCTTCGTAGGTGATACCAAGTCCCGCCTGATTCACTACCACGGTGACCTCGCTATTGGGTACATCTCCCGAAACAAGGGATATGATGGAGCGTCCCATCATTATGTACTCAAGGAACTTGCCGGGGAATACTCCGTTCTCACCCATCTCGTTCCATGTGGCGTGGATAAGATGTCTCGAGGATGCCTGAAGCTCAAGAGATTTTGCTCTGGGAAGCATACCGTGGTCTCTTATTCTGTCCTCAAGACCGAACTGCGAAGCCTGATCTCTGAGTATGTGATGATTGTTGCCGCCGTAATTTATAACAATATCGTCCTTGTCTATACTTCCCTCGTCGCAGAGTTCCTTTAATACATCAAAGAGAGGTCTGATATCTCTCTTACCGCCGTATAGTGCTCCAAGGTAGGTAAAGGAAAACTGTCCGTCAGGCTTAATACCCTCGATATCTATATCTCCTCTGTCAAAGCCGTTGTAGATAACCTTAGACTTCGACTTATACCTCTCACCGAAGATTCGGTCAGCATAACCGTTAGATACCGCAACAAGGCAGTCAGCCTTGCGGCAGACCTTATTCTGAAGTCCGGATCTGTAGGGCTTGGTAAGGGGTGTGGTAAGATTGACCACCATAGGATCACGGAAATCTGCAATCCACTTTACTTTGGGACAGTGTTTCTTCATAACCAGTCCGCAAAGATGAGAGGCTATAGGTCCGTAGGATGAAATACACGCATCGTAGGAAGAATATTTTTCCTTATCAGCCTTGACTAACTTTTCAAATTCCTTTGCAAAGCCGATAGAACGGGTTATCTTGAGTATCTCTCTTACCTCGGTCTTAGCTTTTTGTATAAGTGTCTTTTTCTTTGAGGTAGGTGCAGGAGCGGGGGCTACCTTAGGCTGCTGTCCTGCAGGACGAACCTTTTCCTCAACGATCACCTTGTCGATATGCGTTATATTAAGCTTTGTGAGTGCTTCGTCAAAGGAGTGGTCGAGGTTGCCGAAGGGCTTAACACATACAACGTCCACCTCGTTCCCTGCCTCGGCAAGTGCCTGAGCCAGCTTTGTGGGTCTTATGACACCCACTGTCTGACGGGGCGCGAAATTATAGCTTAAAATAAGAATTTTTTTCATTTACTCCTCAATTCTCAGTCAAAGATTGATGTACTTGAAATACTCGTCGCTTATTGCCGCCTCGTCGTTTTTCCAAGCTCGCTTGTTGCCTCGCTCTGCATAGAGGTTTCTCATCCCGTCATCTGTAAGCATTGCGGCAAGAGCATCAGCAAACTGACTGTGACTCCAGTTCTTGTTGTTATAGTCAAAATCGGGAACACCGTCAAAGATAGGAGTGATTATACCGTTATCTGCCTTTTCCCATTTGGTGGGTTGGGTCACGCGGTATTCGTCGTAAAGTATCTCAGCGGGGCCTGTGGCACAAGCAGTTGAAACAACTGCCGTCCCGCAGGTCATAGCCTCAATCAGAGCGTTGGGAAAACCCTCGCTTATAGAGGACATGGCGTAAACATCGCTTTTTGCCACATATTTGAAGGGGTTGGCACTGTAGCCTGTAAGAAGAATATCATCGGCATACTTGTTACGCTTAGCCATATCACGAAGCTGCTCTTCGAAAACGCCTCTGTGTCCTACAAGAACAAGACCTGCGTCCGGAACCTTTTCGCGAAGAAGCTCAAAGCTCTTGAAGAGGTCCCAATGTCCCTTGTGCTGGCTAAGTATTCCCACGGTGGATACCACCTTGTGAGTATCATAGAATTTCTGCTCTTCTTCGGTAAGCTCTTCCTTTGACATATCCTCTATATGCTTGCAATCAACAAGGTTCTCGATGGTATAACACTTGTCGGCATCATCGGGATATTTTGATTTATAATACTCCTCCATCTCGCGGGCGTTGAAAAGTATCTCGCCGCCTGCTTCGATCATCTTGTGATATTCGGGTGTGTTAGTCTCAAGATCCTCAAAGCCTCTGCAGGAACCCACCCAACGGCACTTGGGCTTGGCAAATCTCAGGGAGATATTGCTGGAGGGTGTAAATGAGAAGATTACCTCAATGTTATTTTTCTTGCATATACGGCGTATACGTCTCGCACGCTTAAGAAGGTTGAATACCTTTTTTACGAAATTGTGTGTAGCGGGAATATTAAGATTGATAAGCTCGGCATCTATCTCGTAGCTTTGATCTCTGTCGTCGAAAACGATGTAGTAGATATTGTATTTATCCGAAAACAGCTTGGTAAGTCTGGAGGCTACCCTTTCGCTTCCTCCGCTGCGAAGATCCGGAGTAAGAAACGCTATATTCTTCTTTTCGCTCATTTTATCTTCCTCCGTCAAGAATTTCGGCTAAATCCTCTATTACCTTCTCCGGCATAAAGAGCTCTGCTTCGGCTACGCAATGCTTTCTCATAGCCATGACCTCCTCCGGATGGTCATAGCAGTATTCCAGCTTCTCTCTGAAGCAATCAAAATCCTCCAAGGGGAAGGAGATTCCCGTCTCGCCCTCTCTGATCATATCAAGGCAGGAGTTCCATCTGCCTGAGATAACCGGAGTTCCTGCAAAAAAGCTGTCAATGATAGAGGCAGGCTGTCCCTCAGTGGGACACTTGGTGGGGAAAAGCTGTAAGAAATAACCGTTCATAACCTCGGTGGTCTTCCAGGCATCACAGATACCGTGGTATTTTATATAATCGGGAAAATCAGCCTTGATGGCTTCAAATTCTTCCACATAGTCGGGCCATACAAGACCGTACATATCAAGGGTAAACTTGACCTCTTTTTCGTTGATACGCTTAAGCTCACGTACCATCTCAGTAACACCCTTAAGTCCAACTATACGGGACATATAGATAAGCGGATACGGCTTGGTGAACACAGTTGGCTGTTCGTCAAGTCCAAAGCGTCTGAGCTTCTTGAAATTAGGAACGATGTAGAGGTTATCAAGTCCGCGCTCGGCTACATCCCGCTTAAGAGTCTCGGTCTCAAGGAAGATGCCCTCGCATTGCTTAAGTATTGAAAGGGCTGCGGGATTCCGGTCTATCTCCTCGTGGAGTGCCGCCCCCACGAGCATAAAGTAGAGCTTGCGGTGAAAAATCTTATTGATAAGGGTACAAGCCTTGAGAAGATTTCCTACTCCTGTGGAGTTTGCCGCTACGATCACCTTCTCGCTTGATGCAAAGGAGCTGAGTAATGCCATGAGAAGCTTGAGCTTGTTATCTCTGATCTTAGCATAGCATGTCTGTCTGACATTTTTTTCGCCGTATTTCTTGACAAGCTCCTCAACCACTTCGATAGTCTTGATGGTCTGTCCGTCACAGGCATGGTCTCTGTTAAACCTTCCTACAACGCATATCTTGCACTTTGCCATTTGTCCCTCCGTAAGCGTTTTACTATAAATGGGCATAACTACTTTATTATAATATAATATTCTATAGTATTATATCATATAAACCCTGCTCTGTCAAGCAAAGTCACGATATGTAAAATAAAGGATTTATGGAATAACATTCATCTTTTGTACAAAATAAACAAAGAGGAACAGCACAGGCTATTCCTCTTCATCTTCACTTATTTCATTTATCTTTACAACTATCTCAAGAACATGACGGGTATCGGTCTTAGTAACCGTAACGCTTAAATTTTCATACTCAAAGGTGTCGCCGGGTCTGGGTAGCTGTTTCAATTCCTCTACGACCCAACCGCTGACCGTAGCGATATCAAGGTCGTTCTCTATATCGAGAAATTCAAACATATCGGCAAGAGCAGCACTGCAATCAACACGGTATTCATTGTCGGAAAGCTTCACGAAGCTCTCGACGATCTCGTCGTGCTCATCCCAGATCTCGCCTACCAGTTCCTCTATAACATCCTCAAGGGTAATAATACCCGCAGTTCCGCCGTATTCGTCAACAACGGCAGCCATGTGGGACTTGGAATGCTGGAGCTTGACCATAAGCTCGGAGATCTTCATGGTGGGGACAACATATTCTATAGGCTTGGTTATAGCGCGCAGACTTTTATTCTTAGCCATATAAAAGTCCTTCTGATTGACCACACCGAAGATATCGTCGATAGTATCACGGTACACGGGCAGACGACTGTATCCGCTCTCGCGAAATAGCTTATCGACCTCGTCCCAGTCATCCTCAGAATCTATTGCAACTACATTTACACGGGGCTGGAGAATATCGCCAACCTCGATATCTTTAAACTCGATGGCGTTACGAATAAGCTCGACCTCTTCTTCCTCCATGTCGCCCTCGGTCTCGGCCTCCTCAACCATAGTGAGAAGCTCCTCCTCTATTTCGCCTTTATCCTCGGAGGGCTTAATAACAAGAGAAACCAGCATCTTCCAACCTGTAAAGATGAGATTAAGAGGATAAAGAATGAGCATAAATACTCTGAGAAGCGGTGCAGAAAACATTGCAAAGCTCTCGGGTCTTTCCTTTGCAAGACTCTTTGGAGTTATCTCTCCGAAAACAAGCACAACAACGGTAACTACGATCGTAGCAACTGTGGTGCCGAGAGTCTGATCACCCTTACATATATCGATAAAAAGAAGGGTGGCAATAGAGGTTGCGGAAATGTTTACAATGTTGTTTCCGATAAGTATCGTGGAAAGAATTTTGTCAAAGTTTTCGGATAATTTCTGCACCAAAACAGCCTTTTTATTACCGTCTGATGCCATATTTTTTATACGAATACGGTTAAGTGCGGAAAAAGCCGTCTCGGTAGCTGAAAAATAGCCCGAAAACAGAATAAGTACGACTAAAACAATGATCTGCGTAATACTGCCACTGTCCATGATAAAACAAAAATACTCCTTAAAATAAAAAATTACACAAATGCACAAAAAGGCAGTATGCCTTACCTGCCTGCAAATGTGTATCAATCGATATTCAAATTATGACATAAAGGGGGTATGTCCAAAATAACCGGCTCTCCTAATCATCAAATATCAAGAGGTATGATAGCATATATCGGCTTAATTGTCAATAGGGTAAAGTCGAAAAGGATACAACAATGATATAATATCTGTTCTTTCATATGCCGCTCACAGAGCGATAT
>JAZNKU010000242.1:0-9019 GCA_045578685.1 Eubacteriales bacterium | reverse complement strand
TGAGAGAGTGCGCGGAGTGCGATGGTGTAGTCAACCATTTCAGCCGCGGGAACCTCAGCCTCAAGAACCTGATAGCCCTTCTTGTCGGGAGAAGCTTCCATACCCATTACACGGCCGCGGCGCTTGTTAACATCACCGATAACATCACCGAGCTGATTGTCGGGGATAATAACGGTAAGAGAACCAACGGGCTCAAGGAGAACGGGATTAGCCTTAGGCAGACCTTCCTTATAAGCGAGAGAAGCAGCGAGCTTGAACGCCATTTCGGAAGAGTCAACATCGTGGTAAGAGCCGTCGTAGAGGTTAGCTGCCAGATTAACTACGGGGTAACCTGCAAGCACACCCTTCTGCATAGCCTCGATAAGTCCCTTTTCAACTGCGGGGAAATAGCCCTTGGGAACTGCACCGCCTACAACGCTTTCGGTAAATGTAAGGCCGTCAGCTTCACCGGGAGCAAACTCAATCTTAACGTGACCGTACTGACCGTGACCGCCGGACTGCTTCTTGTGCTTACCTTCTACCTGAACCTTCTTCTTGATGGTTTCACGGTAAGCGATCTTGGGAGCGCTGAGCTCAACCTCAACATTGTATCTGCTCTTAAGCTTAGAGGTAACAACATCAAGATGCATATCACCGATACCGGAGAGCACTAACTGCTTGGTTTCAGCGTTATTAACAAAGGAGAGAGTTCTGTCCTCTTCAAGGAGCTTTGCGATACCGGACGCGATCTTGTCCTCATCGCCCTTACCCTTAGGAGAAACAGCCATAGACATATAAGGTGTGGGATAGCTTACCTTCTTGAAGAACCAGTTGCCGGAACCGGTGGTAAGTGTATCACTGGTGTTGGTATTAACAAGCTTGGGGATCATACCCATATCGCCGCAAGCGAGGCTGTCAACCTCGGTCTGCTTCTTACCGATCATGGTGTAGAAGTGAGCGAACTTTTCGCTTGTGCCGCGGTTAACGTTACGCAGGGTCATAGTGTTGTTGAGCTCACCTGTCATAACCTTGAAGAAGGACATCTTACCTACGAAGGGGTCTGCAACTGTCTTGTATACAAATACTGTGGTATCGGTGGTATCAGCGATAGAGATAGTCTTTTCTTCGTCACCGTCATAGATCTTTTCAACCTTCTTGGCGGTATGGCGGGGATAGGACTCGTGCATAATGTTAAGAAGCGCTTCGATACTCCAGAGCTTGGTAGCGGAACCGCAGATAACGGGACAGATAGTACCGTCGATCATACCCTGATGTACGCCCTCAACACATTCCTCAAATGTAAGAGGCTCGCCTGCAAAATACTTCTCCATAAGCTCGTCGCTGGTAGCGGCAACAGACTCAAGGAACATATCCTTATACTTGTCGGCAGCTGCCTGGAAGTCAGCGGGGATTTCGCCCTCGGTGTGAGCACCGGTGTTCTTGTCGTATACGAACACAACGTCATCAAGGAGGTTAAGGAATCCCTTGATCTGATCGTCTGAACCTCTCATGGGGAGAAGCAGAGGACAGATAATGTTACCGAACTTTTCACGCAGCTCATCAAAGAGCTTGGTGAATCTTGCTTCGGGATCGTCAAACTTGTTGATAAAGATTGCCTTGGGGATCTCAAATTCGTCCGCAAGCTCCCAAGCGATCTCAGCACCAACCTCAACACCGTTACGTGCGTCGATTGTGATAACTGCAGCATCGGCAACTCTCAGAGCCTGATGAACCTCGCCTGCGAAATCGAGGAAGCCGGGGGTGTCTATAATATTGATCTTAGAGTCTTCCCATGCGATGGGGGAGGTAGTGGAGGAGATGGAAAAACCTCTCTTGATCTCCTCGGGATCATAGTCACATACTGTGTTCTTGTCAGCGGTATTACCAAGTCTGTCTGTAGCCTTCGTCATGTAGAGCATAGCCTCAACCATAGAGGTCTTACCGCTTCCGCCGTGGCCCAAGAGGGCAACGTTACGGATCTGTTTAGTGGTGTACTTTGCCATTTGTATATACTCCTTAATTGAAATTTCGGTATTCACTGCAAATCATGCATTAAAATAATTATACATTATTAATGAACGAAATGCAATAGAATCTTGAACGAATTATGTCTTGGCGATAGTAAAAAAAACTCAAGGAATTTTGTACTATTTGTACAAAATTCCTTGATGAGTGTTATTTTTAACAAGAAATTTGTCTATTTCGTTCATAACGACAAACTTTTTCTTAGACCAGTCGGGTGCAATCAGAGTGCTTTTCTGTCCGTCGCCGGTGATGCGTCCGATGCATATATCGGGGGGCAACAGCTCTAACTGCTTACAGGTGATCTCTACATATCTATCTAAAGAAAGAAGCTCAAAATCACCTTTTTTATAGTCCCGGGCTATAGGTGTTCCTTCTTCTATATATAACATATGGATCTTCAGCATAAAGGGATGGAGCCTTGCTATCTCGCGGGCGGTATCGAGCATCATCTCCTCGCTTTCACCGGGAAGAGAATTGATGATGTGTACGCAGATGTTAAGTCCCTTTAATTTTTCATATACGCAAAGGAACTTTTCGTAGCTGTGTCCTCGGTTGACAAGCTCGGCTGTTTTATCGTGTATAGTCTGTAATCCCAACTCCAGAATAAGAAATGTTCTTTCGTTTATCTCTTTTAAATACTCTATACATTCATCGTCTATAGCATCCACACGGGTTGCAATGTCGATGCCTATTGCTTCGGGCAGGGAAAGCACCTTTTCGTAAATATTTCTGAGGGTATGAATGTCCGCATAGGTGTTGGTATAGTCCTGCAGATAGGGAAGCCGCAGAGCCCCTGACCATTTAGAGGACAGCTTTTCGGTCTGATGTGCATATTGCTCTTCGATATCAACGCCTCTCATTTCACCGCTTCGGTGAGGCAGGGTACAGTATGTACATCCGCCCTGACCGCATCTGCCGTCAATGTTGGGACAGGTGAAGCCTGCATCTATAGGTATCTTGACACATTTAGAGCCAAAACGCTTTCGCATCATATAATCAAAGGTATAATACCTTTTGTTCGTATCCGAATAGGGAAAAGGGTTGTTCATCTTAATCCCTCCTTTTCGGTAATTTTACCACATAATAAAAATTATTTCAACCAAATAGAAAAATTATGTAGTAAAAGCATTTTCTCGGTTGTACTATAGGCAGAAAAGCAAAAAAGTGCTATAATGGATTTGATAAATAAACGACGGAGGTAAGGATGTTGCTCTTTGAGACTGTACTCTCGGAGGAAAACAAGACCGAGAAGGCAATACGCATATACAAAAGCTATTATTCATATATGATCTATATTGCCGGCAGATACCTCCGTGATCCTGCCGACAGAGAGGATGCCGCCCAGGATTGTATGCTCAAGCTTATTTCGATCATAGACAGTATCGATACGAGCGATGAGACCAGACTTAAGGGCTTGTGCGGAGTTGTGACGAGAAATATCGCCATAAACATCCGTAAGCGTAAGGAAAAGAGCAACGTCAGTTTAGAGGAGATATTCAACGTAGAGGCAAGAGAGCCCTTGACCGAAAATACCGTAATTGCAAACGATACTCTGCGACGGTTGGTAAACTCCATAGAAAACCTTAGTCCCACCTACCGGGACGTATTGAAGCTGAAGTTTTTCAACCAACTAAAGGAGCATGAAATAGCAAAGCTCCTTGATCTTCCCCCAAAAACTGTAAATCAAAGAATATTCAGAGGAAAAGCGTTACTTCGCAAAGCTATAGAGGAGGAAAACTTAAATGAATGATAAGAAATTTGAAGAGCTCTTAGGCAAAGCATTTGAAATTGAACAGAATAACGAAGTCTCCCGTGAGCCCTCCGAGGAAGAGCTTTTTGAAGCTGCACCCTTTGGCGAAAAGCAGCTTGAGTATGTCAAGAGTGTTTGCCAAAAGGATAAAAAGTTTCCTTGGACAAAACACGTCGCAAGAGCCGCCGCTATCCTGCTTTGCGTATCCCTTGCAGGCTTCGGACTTTTGATGATCGATCCCGGTATACGCGCCACCGTAGGTGATAATATCACCAGGTTTGTAGATGAATATATCAACATTGACTTTTCCGAATCCTCAAAGGAACATCCGGTAGATATATCAAAGACCGAAATAGGCTATGTCCCGGAGGGCTTTGAGCTTTGTGAGGATCTTTCGGATGACGAAAAGATTTCGCTTGTATATGCCGATGACGACAATTATCTGTTTATCGACATTGTTTCAAGCGGAGAAATACTTATTTCTTACGAGCTTGACGAGCATAACGTAACCTATTTGAAGATCAACGGCTACGACGGATACGTTACCTATGACGAGGTCACAGCCCAAGGCTCGGTGTGCTGGGGTAACAGCAGCTTTACCGTGGTGGTAAGCGGTTTCACCTCACGTGAGGAGCTTATCAAGGTTGCCGAGAACGTTATCTTTACAAGGTAAACACAGGAGACATTTTATAGATCATGAAAAGAATTATAAGCACGGCTCTTGCGGTCATTATGCTTATACCCGCCTTTGGTCTTATATCGGATGCCGTCATACACCTGCCCTTCAGGGACGTAAGGTACGGCGACTGGTACTATGACACCGTGTCAAGGGTCTACAATGCCGGAATAATGAAGGGTGTTTCGGCAACCAAGTTTGATCCAAACGGACTTATGACCAGAGAGCAGGCGGCAATGATATTCTATAATCTTGAAGCTGAGGGTGAGCGCTATTCAAACTATAGCTTCAAGGATATAAAAGCAGGTGCCTGGTATGCGGATGCGGTGGAGTTCTGTTACCGTCATGGCATTACCAAGGGTATCAGCACAGAGTATTTCGGTGTAGGCAGATATATCACAAGACAGGATATGATAACCATGATATATCGTCTCTACCGTTCCGACTGGGCTCCTGCGGACAAATCAAAGCAGCAGCTATACATAAGTAAGGATGCGGTAAAGCACTTCAAGGATTATTCGGACATAGCACCTTATGCCTTGGAGGCTATGAGATTTTCTTCGGGTGTGTGTATGATAATAACCCTTGACCACGGAGCTCATATCAATCTAACACCCATCATTCAGGGTAACAACGGATATGTTAAGCCGCGTTCTTACTGTACCCGTGCAGAGATGGCAACCATCATATATAAGACCTGGTACATAAACCAATTCCTTTAACAAGGAGGTAGAATATGTTTAAAAGAAGTATTATATTTATACTTATTATAACTACGCTTTTTTGTGCCTTGCCTGTATACGGTGCAAAGGACGGTATAGAGCCTAACGGCCCCATATCGGTTATGAAGTCAGACCCTTTAATAGACGGAATGCCAAAAAATAACGAGGGCTGGTCGGATCCCGCCGTTATGAAGGACTCAACCCTCGGGTATATGCTTAATGATACCGAGGCAGGCTTTTATGCCGATACATATTTTGCCGTAAGTGACAGAGGGTTTTATTTTGCGGCAAATATACTTGAAGGTGTGGGTAGTTACGACCCCGACGACAGCTATGACTCAGAGGGTAAAAATATATTTGTTCCCTCCACAGGCGAGGACGATCCCTCACTTTACGATGAGTTTGAGGGTACGGGATGGAACGGTGATACCTTTATGTTGACTCTCGATCCCTTGGGTCGTATGTTGGAGTCCGGCTTTGTATATGATCATGCTCCCAGATATGCAGTATCTCTTTTTGAGGACGGCTCGGTACGTATGTATCGGGAGATGGTATCCGAGGGCGAAATAACCGACAAGGTCAGACTTGTGGGCAAGCGTACCGACTATGGCTGGTGCTTTGAGGCTTGTATACCTTGGGATATCATAACCGAGGATATATATACTATAAGCTTTTGGGAGGTTGCTTTAGAAAAAAAGCAGATACTTAAAACAGGAAGTCTTATCAGGGCTTCTGCGATATACTGTGACAGATATCTCGATGCCAAAGGCAATATAGCAGACCTTAATCACTACGTTACCGCCGCTTCTATTGATGATTGCGGATATAACGTAACCTCTATGGGAATCGATCTTTACGTTTTTTGTTTTGAAGACGGAGACCTATGCTCTCCGATCGGTCACGATTGGGTGTTTGAGCTCTATGTCGAGCCTACATATATGTCTCAAGGATTTGGTATCAAACAGTGTAAGGTGTGCGGTAAAACAGAGCAGGTAATCATACCAAAAAAGATAGCAACAGATGCCTTTACCGATATTAAGTCAAACAGCTGGTATGCTGAAGCAGTAAGCTACTGTCTCAGACGTTCCTATATGGTGGGTGTTTCTTACGACAGATTTTCACCATTGAGCGAGCTCACCCGTGAGCAGTTTGTTATGATACTTGCAAACTACGAGGGTGTGGATACCTCGGACTATGCTTACGTTGACAGCGGTATGAAGGACGTTATTAAAGGAAGTTGGTACGCGGGTGCCGTTTCGTGGGCGGTAGAAGAAGGATATGTGTGCGGTATAGCTCCCGGAGTGTTCGGTACGGGTCAGCCTATAGAGCGTGCCGCCCTTGTGAGATTGCTTATGCTCTATACCGCAAAGCAAGGAGTTGACGTATCAAAGCACGCCGACCTCTCGGTATACGCAGATGCCGCAAACGTCCGGGAATGGATGCGTGAGGGCCTTGAATGGGCGGTATACAACGGACTTATTACCAGTACCTCCGACTACTATATGTGGTTAGCTCCCAAAGGAAAGGTAAGCCGTGCCATGACTGCGGTCATGATAATGAACTATGACAACTATATGTACGATGCAAACTATGAAAAACAGTAAAACAATGAGGAAAATAAAATGAAAACAACGATCAGATTATTATCGGCAATACTTTGTCTTGTGATGCTTCTTGGTTGTGTCACGATACAGGCAGCAGATGAATTTGAAAAGCTAAAGGCAGATTATATTTCTTACGTCAACGATCATTATCCGTTATACTATCCGGTAAACAATGAGGATATCATGATCAGAGGGTACTACGGAAACCATAACGGATATGATATAGTTTTTATGGGTATTAAAAAACGAATCGTGTTACCTGCGGTAAGTACGATCAATATAGCCGGAATTCGTTTTACATTCCCGAATTGTGATGACGCCGACTTTTTCTACGCATACAAGGATGGAAATTTTGTTCAGGTTAGCTATGCCTATGACGCAGGGCTTCTCACCAAGACCGATATATATAACATAGCACTTGAAAAGGGGGATATCCGTCTTCCCGAGTATAAGGAGCTCTGGAGCAGCGGTAATATAACCCTTACTCTTGAGGAAACAAGCGCTACGCTTTACGTCAGCGGAGAGGGAAGGACTGACGATTATGATGAGATGTATATAGTCGGAGGTCTGGGGCTCGAGAACTTTTCGCCCGTCGGCGGTAACAGCTTTATTAAGCACGTGGTGGTTGAAGAGGGCATAACCTATTTGGGCGAGAATTTTTTCAGCGAATGCAGGGGTATAGAAAAAGTAGAGCTTCCCTCAACTCTTGAGGAGATAGGAGATAACTGCTTTGACAGATGTACCAACATTACTCACGTGGTATTTCCCGAGGGTATCAATCGTATTGGTGATTTCTGCTTTGAGATCGAAAGCTTAAACACCCTGACCTTCTACGGCAATCTGCCAAAATCTAAGAAATATCCTATATTTAAGTTCTTTGAGGGTACGGTTTATTATCCCGAGGATAATCCCACCTGGACCGAGGAACTTAAGGCAAAATATAAGGATATCACTTGGGAGGCTTGGTCCGCACCCAAGATCAAGAAGGTCTCCAACCGCTTTGAGGATGTAGCAAAGAACGCTTGGTATACCGATGCGGTACAGTACGTATATGATACCGAAATGATGATCGGAACCGCTCCCGCACTTTTTTCTCCTAACTCGGCTATGACCCGAGCTCAGACGGTACAGATACTTTTTAATCTGTCGGGAGAGAAAAAAGAAGAGTATGAAGCAAAGACCTACTTCGATGACGTATCCGAAAACGCTTGGTATACACCCGCTATCAACTGGGCTTACGAAAACCGTATAACAAGCGGTGTTGGATTCGGTACGTTTGCTCCCAATCAGCTTGTCACCAGAGGTGAGCTTGTTACTTTCTTGCTCAACTATGCCGAAACGTTAGGTTGCACAGATATAGAGTTGGCAGATCTGAAGGTATATGACGATTACAGAGAAGTGGGCAACTGGTGCTACGTCGGTATGGCATGGGCGGTACACGAGGGCATAATTTCGGGTATGACCGAGACTACCCTTGCTCCCAAGGCAAATGCCAACCGTGCACAAGCGGCACGTATGCTTATGAAGTACCGTGATTATCTGGACTCAAACATTCCGATATTGTCCAAAAGCTTACAAAGAATAGCAGATTACGTAGTAGAAAAGGGTGAACACCACGGTTACTGGCCTAATGCTTACGAATATGTAATACAAGAAGACGGTAAATGGTATACGATAGAATACCATACCTACGGGGCTATCGAATTCAGCTATAACACTGCTCCGGACAACAGACCTTCTTTCGGTACCCGTAATTTTGACGAGGGAATATCGGTAAATATAGACGGTCTATCAGATGAGTATGAGTACTACTATTTTAATCATACCAAGGATTATCTCATAACCTCAAAAGGAGTATTCACCCCTGACGGTTTTAAGGAAAGCGAATTTACCAACAAGCGTGAAGCTCCCACCGATGAAGAGGCACAGGCTTTGAGGGATGACGCAATGTCCGAGCTTGCCGGCTTTATAGAAAAAATCATGAACGGGCTGGATATGACAACGGCAGATATGTTTATAAAATGAATAAAAGGAAGGCTGATTGCCTTCCTTTTTGACATATATAAATTTACGTATAACAGTAATAAAGACGAAAAGAGTGTTTATACTACAGGTACTGTGCTGACAGAAGATTCACTAATTCCGTATTTGTTGTATTTAACACGGGATAAGTTTGACTCATCTAAATTATTGTATATCACCAACACGAAATGTTGTATCTCATCGAGCCGCAGGGGATACATGCTGACGCGTGATGATATGC
>JAZNKU010000241.1:0-2224 GCA_045578685.1 Eubacteriales bacterium | reverse complement strand
GTCTTAACGGGAGGAGCTGCAGGACCGATCTTGTCGTTAGAGAAGGGCATCTTGTCGTGACGCTGGATATGCTTGATGTCGCCCCAGAACTTAAGATCGGGGGACTTGGAACACCAGATATCAAAGCAGTACGCATCATCGGAGTACATTGCCATAGGTCTTTCAAGACGCATATACATACCGCCGATCTTCTCGGGGAAGAGAACCATGTTACGGTTGTTGGGAGCAGACATAGAGAGAACGGTCGCCTTTTCGAAGTTATCGTCAACCTCAGCGATTACACCCTGGATACCTCTCTTGGAGTCAGAAGCCATACAGAGGTAGGGCTTGCCCTCGATGACGGTGATACGGGGATCATAGAAGCGTCCGATCCAGCCGTTGCTCTCAGCCTTGGTTACAGGGCTGTCAAAGAGGTGAGTTGTTCTTACCTGCCAGCCATCGATACCGTTGTCGGATACCGCAACACCGATGGAGGTTGCAGGGAAGTATCTCTGCTTGAGGAATGTTTCCTCATCGGTGCCGTAGTCGTTACGGAACACCATAACGTACTTGCCGTTGAACTTGGTTACACCTGCATTGAACACAAGAGTGGACTCATAGGGCATATCAGCGGGAGTGAGGATAGGTCTCTCCAGCTTCTTTATGCAGGGTGCACTCTTGCGGATAGGATAAAATACTGCCATTGTTATATCTCCTTAAATTATTTTTCATTATATGAGAATTAACTGTAAATCGGGTACTGAATAATAAATTTAATATGATAAAATACCCGATTATCGCAGCGGGTCGTACCCGCTAGTTCTTATTAATAACCTGCTCGTCGAGCCAGTTGTTGTTCTTACAGTAGTCGATAAGATCGTTCACGTTAGCGGTTGCAAGACATTCATATGTATCAGAAGCACCGTAATAGAACTTAACCTCGCCGTCATCCTCCAATATCATACCGCCGGGGAAGATAACATTCTGTCTGAAGCCCTCGTCTGTTTCGTAGGGCTTTTCAGCAGCGATAAGAGGATACTTTGCCATATGGGTGATCTTTGCGGGATTTTCAAGGTCAAGAAGCATAATACCTGCGGTATAGCGGAGCTTCCAGTGGTTTTCCCAGCCGTTTTTGCCTCTGCTCTCGTCTACATCAACAGCGTGGAATGTGGTCAGCCAGCCTGCCTCGGTCTTAACAGGAGGCGCGCCGGGACCGATCTTAGAGTTGGTGAAGGGCATGGTACGGTCATCAAGCACAAGGGTAGAGTCACCCCAGTGGATAAGGTCGGGAGAGTAGGAGAGCCAGATCTCGTGATAGGGCTCCATCATAGGTCTCTCAAGACGAACATATCTTCCTCCTACCTTCTCGGGGAAGAGGACCATGTTACGGTTGTTGGGTACCGACATAGAGATAACGTTTACCTTGGTAAAATCATCGTCTACGGTTGCTATACAGCCTCTTACACCGTGTTTGGTATCAGCTGCAAGACAGAGATAGGGCTTACCTTCGATTACCGTGATACGGGGATCGTAGAAACGGCGGATCTCTCTGCCGCTCTCGGCAAGAGTCTTGTGGTTGTCGAGCAGATGGTAGGGAAGAACCTTCCAGCCGTCAACACCGTTATCCGAGACCGCAACGCCTACAGAGGTGCCGGGCATATGTCTTTCTACCACATATCTCTCAGGTGTGGTGCCGTAGTCGTTACGGAACACCATAATATATTTACCCTTGAACTTTGTTACGCCTGCATTGAAAACAAGCATAGACTCATAGGGCATATCAGCCGAAGTAAGGATCGGCTTATCAAGCTTTTTAAGAAAAGGCGCACTTTTCAGTATAGGTGTTACGATTCCCATAAGTATCTCCTATGTACATATTTATTCCATTATAACGGACTTGTAACAATTTTGCAATATATTTAGGAAAATAAATGCTTTATTATACTGTCTTTTATTTGGATCATGCCGGTGGGTGTAGGGTGACCGTCTATCTTTTCGATATAGTCAAAGTCGATAAACTCTATACCGTAGTGACGGCAGGCGGCTCT
The DNA here is from genome assembly GCA_045578685.1 of Eubacteriales bacterium. GTDB lineage: Bacteria > Bacillota > Clostridia > Oscillospirales > CAG-272 > RGIG7300. Next base: position 197 of record JAZNKU010000241.1, on the reverse strand, counting down.
GATGCCCTCGGGGATAGCCTCGCCAAGCTCGGTGTTGATAAGCCAGTATATCTTGGCGTCGGGCAGAGCTTCTTTTGATCTCTTTATCATATAACATACCGCAGGCAGAACTCTGTACAGGTCGGATTTTTCAAAGCCGTCAAACTGCAGCTCACCTACCTCGGCTCCGCACCAGTGGTCGTTTGTACCGCCGAAGA
>JAZNKU010000240.1:0-12573 GCA_045578685.1 Eubacteriales bacterium | reverse complement strand
ACCAATATCCGTTGGCTGGAGTGGTGTTCTTGTTGCGAAGTGACGTGTAATACGCAAAAACAAACCCCTTACTATAGGGCGCAGTTTGGCGGGGGCAACTTGCCCCCACGTCCGACCGACTTTTTCGACAGTCTGAAAAGGATGCCTTGGGGCATCCTTTTGATGTTCAGTTAGGCTTGGCTTTTATACACCGCCGCTGTAATGCACGAAACAGCACACGGCCGTTATCCAAGAAATAGGAATTAAAGCAGGAGATATAATAGTCCATATCAAGCGCTTTTTTGATTTAGCACAAGCTATTATGTTTAAAACGGATCCTATTAATCCAACAGGATTGACGGTTGAAACAAATGTAAGCACTGCACCGATTCTAAAACAAATCAAACCAAATGATGTTGTGTAAAATGCAGAATAAAGCGGCATACATATAACAACCGGCAGACAGCAAGCAAAATAAATGATTTGCAAAATTGTGCCGATTTTGAATAATTTCATTGACTGTACTCCTTCAGAGTTTTGCAGGTTGTGTAAAGATTATACTACAAACCCGAAATAAAATCAAGGCGAAGCTTGGAACATTAAAGCTAAATTGCTTCGCAGCTAAATTATTGCTGACGCAATAGCTAAATTGTACTTCGTACAGCTAAATTAAATTCAGCTCATAGCGTGCAAAGCACATTTAGCTCCGTCAGGAATTTAGCTGGGCTGTGCTCAATTTAGCTCGGCGAAGACGAATTTAGCTGCACCACAAAAAAAGGATGCCGAAGCATCCTTTTTTCGTGGTGCGAGAAACGGGACTTGAACCCGTACGGTGTGAACCACACGCCCCTCAAACGTGCGCGTCTGCCAGTTCCGCCACTCTCGCATATTTTGTTGTGACCTCTGCGGTACGAGCGATAGTATAACATAATAGAATAGGTTTGTCAACCCTTTTTTTCAAAAAAAACAAAGTTTTTTAAAAAAGTTCATTGACTTTGTTTTTTGCTTGTGATAGTATATCATGGTCAACAGAAGAAATAAAAAGGAGATGTATATTTTGAAGTCATTTTATCTTAAGCCTAAGCTGTTTTCGGTTATGAAAAACTATTCCGGCTCTCAGCTTACAAAGGATATCATCGCAGGTGTGATAGTTGCTATTATTGCTCTGCCTTTGTCTATCGCTCTTGCTCTTGCCTCAGGCGTTGAGCCTGCCTGCGGTGTTTATACTGCCATATTTGCGGGCTTTATAGTATCGTTTTTAGGCGGCAGCCGTGTGCAGATAGCAGGTCCTACCGCAGCCTTTGCCACCATAGTAGCCGGTGTAGTTGCCACCCAGGGCATGGACGGTCTCGTTATCGCCACCATTCTTGCGGGTATCATGCTCGTTCTTATGGGTGTATTTAAGCTGGGCGGACTTATAAAGTACATACCCTATACCATAACCACGGGATTTACCTCAGGTATCGCAGTTACTATCCTCGTGGGACAGATCAAGGATTTCCTCGGACTTCAGTACGCCGAGGGTGTCAAGCCTATCGAGACCCTTGAAAAGATAGAGGCAAACATCCACGCTATGGGTACTTTCAGCTGGCAGGCACTTCTGGTAGGTGTTGTCTGTCTTGCGATACTTATCGTCTACCCTAAAATAGAAAAACGCGTTCCTCCCTCACTTATCGCTGTTATAGTCGGCGTTCTTATGGTCAAGTTCATTCCCGGACTTGACGAGGGTGTATTCACCATCGGTGAGCTTTATACTATTCCCGCAGGTCTTCCCAAATTTGCTCTTTCAGGTATGGATATAAGTCTTACAAAGATCATGGCTGTAGTTCCCGATGCCTTTACCATCGCTATCCTTGCGGCTATAGAGTCGCTTCTGTCCTGCGTAGTTGCCGACGGCATGGTAAACTCCAAGCATAACCCTAACGCCGAGCTTGTAGCTCAGGGTGCGGGTAATATCGCATCGGTGCTCTTCGGCGGTATCCCCGCAACCGGTGCTATTGCCAGAACTGCGGCAAACGCCAAGAACGGCGGCAGAACCCCTATAGCAGGTATGGTCCATGCTGTCGTACTCTTTATAGTTCTTCTTTTCCTTATGCCTGTTGCGGGTCTTATCCCCATGCCCACCATCGCAGCCATACTCTTTATGGTAGCGTATAATATGAGCGAGTGGAGAGAGTTTCTTCACACCGTCAAGACCGCACCCAAGAGCGATATCGCGGTGCTTCTGGTTACCTTTGGTCTTACCGTTATCTTCGACCTTGTTGTAGCTATTGCTGTTGGCATGGTCCTTGCAGCGGTGCTCCTTATGAAGCGGGTAAGCGACGAAAGCGGTGTATCCTCCTGGAAGTATGACGTTGAGGACGACAGCGACAAGCTCATCGTTCCCACAAATGTAAGAGTTTTCGAGGTCAACGGTCCCATGTTCTTCGGTGCGGCAGATAAGCTCCTTGACGTAAACCTCAAGGACTATACCACCGTGCTTATCCTCCGTATGCGTTCCATGACCGCAATCGACGCTACCGCAATGAACAGCCTTGACCATCTGGCCGACCGCTGCGACGAGCACGGAGTAAAGATAGTTCTCTCTCATGTAAATGAACAGCCCCTTAAGGCTATGAAAAAATCCGGCTTTTATAAGCGCGTAGGTGCCGAGAATATCAAGCCGGATATCACCTCTGCTCTCGAGTATGCAAAAAAAATATAACGAAGATCCCCTTACACAGGGGATTTTTTATTTGTTTACATATATCTATTGTAATTTCCGCGTTTTTTTGATAAAATATTATTAATTATGTTCACTTGGCGGTATTTCAAATGCGAAGATCTGTTATTTTACTGATTTGTGTGCTTATGCTCTTCACGGCATGCACTAAAAACGAAAATGAATACTATACCCGTGAGATATATTCCATGAACACGGTGATAAACGTAAACGTAGCTCCCGATGTGAAAAACATAGAGGGTATCTGCAACGAGGCGGTATACTATATATACGAGCTTGAGGCAAAGCTTTCGGCAAACTCAAAGGACGGAATGCTGAGTAAGTTTAATTCTACCTCCGAGCCCTTTAAGGCGGAGGAGGAGTTTCTTAACATAATGCATTACGCCATTGATATCGCAAACGCCACCGAGGGAGCCTACGATCCCACCGTGCTTTCTCTTACAAAGCTCTGGAATATAACCGAGGGCGGATATCTGCCCACCGAGAGTGAGGTAGCCATGGCACAGTCCAATGTGGATTATAAGGCTATTTCGCTTGAGGAGGATATGTTAATTAAGTCTGCCGCCGTATGCGTGGATCTGGGAGGTATAGCCAAAGGCTATGCTCTGGGCAAGGTGGTAAGAACGCTTTCGGAGGATATCCCCTACGGTATGGTGTCCTTCGGCGGAAATGTGGGCGTCTGGGGCGAAAAGCCTGACGGCAGCTCCTGGGAAATCGGTATCAAAAATCCCTTTAACACCGAAACTGTCATAGGTAAGATAATAGCCGACGGCGGATACGTATCGGTATCGGGAGACTATGAAAGATATTTTGAGGTCGCGGGCAAGAGATACCACCACATCTTTGACCCAAAGACAGGTTATCCCGTAGATAACGGGCTTCGCAGCGTAGCGGTATATACGTCCGACGCTACGGTAGGCGATGCACTTTCCACAGCACTCTTTGTAATGGGATACGATAAAGCTATGGAATTTTACAACAGCGGTTTATATGATTTTGAAGCCCTTTTCATCACAGATGACGATGTTCTGATGACTAAGGGTATGGAGGAAATGTTTACCTATGAGAATTGACGCTCACGAAATAGACAGACAGTATGTCTGTATGTCACAGATAAAGAATATTATAGGCGATGGTAAAAAGGCTTATATCCTGACCTTCGGTTGTCAGCAGAACGAGGCGGACAGCGAGCGTCTGGGCGGCATGGCGGAGGTTATGGGCTACGAGATAACCCACGAAATAGAAGAAGCTGATCTTATAGTTATAAATACCTGTGCTATCCGTGAGCATGCGGAAAAGAAAGCGCTTTCCATCACGGGACAGTGCAAGCACTTAAAAACAAAGAATCCCTCTCTCGTTATCGCTATGTGCGGGTGTATGGTAACTCAGGAGCACCGTGCCGATGCCATAAAGCACAGCTACCCCTATGTCGATATAGTGTTTGACACTTCTATGGTATACCGCTTCCCCGAGATCCTGCTTGCAAGACTGGGCGGTGCCAAAAGACAGTTTATGCTTGACCCAAAGTGTGAGGGTCATATAGCAGAGGGACTTCCCGTACACCGAGAAAGCTCCTTTAAGGCTTGGGTCAGCATTATGTACGGCTGTAACAACTTCTGTACCTACTGTATCGTTCCTTATGTGCGCGGCAGAGAGAGAAGCCGTAAAAAGGAGGATATCTTAGCCGAGGTAAAAGAGCTTGCGGAAAGTGGCTACAAGGAGATAACCCTTTTAGGTCAGAACGTGAATTCTTACGGCAAGGATCTGGAGGAAGAATACGACTTTGCGGATCTTCTTACCGATATCTGTAAGATAGAGGGCGATTTTATAGTCAGATTTATGACCAGTCACCCAAAGGATGCCACCCATAAGCTGATCGACACGATGGCACGGGGGCCGAAGATCGCAAAGCACTTTCATCTTCCCTTGCAGGCAGGTAACGACAGAGTGCTTAAAAAGATGAACCGTCACTACGACAAGGCGAGATACCTAAGCCTTGTTGACTACATGAGAGAAAAGATGCCTGATATCGGGCTTACCACCGATATCATCGTGGGATTTCCCACCGAGACCGAGGAAGAGTTCGAGGATACCCTTGATGTGCTTTCCCGTGTCGGATTTGACAACATATATTCTTTTATCTACTCGGCAAGAAAGGGAACACCCGCCTACTCTATGGAGGGTCATATCCCCTACGAGGAGCAGTCGGCACGCTTTACCCGTATGCTGGAGCTTCAGAGCGAGATCTCGGTGAACCGTAACCGTGACTATGAGGGCAAGCCTACCCGAGTGCTGGTAGAGGGCAGAAGCAAGACCGACGAATCAAAGCTTACAGGCAGAAATGAAAAGAACAGACTTGTCCACTTTGAAGGTCCCGACAGCCTTATCGGTCAGTTTGCAGACATTATGATAACAAAAGCAGAAACATATGCTCTCTTCGGAGAGTTGATGGAGGGTTAAACGATGACACCTATGATGCAGCAGTATCTTGCTGTTAAAGAGGATTATAAGGACGCTATCCTGATGTACCGTCTGGGTGACTTCTACGAGATGTTCTTTGAGGATGCAAAGACGGTATCCCGAGAGCTGGAGCTTACCCTTACGGGCAGAGATTGCGGTGAAGAGGAGCGTGCTCCCATGTGCGGAGTGCCTTATCACGCGGCAGAAAACTACATAGGCAGACTGGTTGCCAAGGGCTACAAGGTGGTGGTCTGCGAGCAGACCGAGGATCCGGCAACTGCAAAGGGTCTTGTACGCCGTGAGGTTACCCGTATAGTTACCCCCGGTACCGTTATCGGTCAGAATATCCCCAGTGAAACCAAGAACAATTATCTCTGTGCTATCTGTGTTCTTCACGGAGAGATAGGAGTTGCCTTTGCCGATGTTTCTACAGGCGATATGGCGGTGACTAAGTTCGAAGGTGCCGACTGTGTTACCCGACTTATAAACGAGATAGCTACCTACAGCCCCTCTGAAGCACTGATGAATATAAAGAGATATGATATTCCCGAGCTTTCTGTTTTCCTCGATCAGAGGCTCAACGCCTTCGTTACCGATCAGGCAAATGATCGCTTTGAGATAACAAGGGTAAGGGGCACGGTGGACCGTTGCTTTAAGGACGATGTTCTTGACACCCTTCGTTCCGATGCTCTGCTTTGCGCTACCGTGGGAGCTCTTATCGACTATATCTGCGAAACACAGAAAACAGACATATCCTACATCAAGGATATCAATATATATCAGAGCGGTCAGTATCTTGAGATGGATGCCAATACCCGCCGTAACCTTGAGCTTACCGAAACTATGCGCTCAAAGGAAAAGAGAGGCAGTCTTTTGGGTGTTCTTGATAAGACTCATACCTCTCCCGGTGCAAGATTGCTGCGAAAATGGGTAGAGCTTCCCCTTGTCAACACCAACCGTATCGTTATGCGACAGTCTGCCGTTGAGGAGCTTTACTCGGATATGATGCTCCGTGACGAGCTGGGCGAATTATTACGCGGTATACTTGACCTTGAAAGACTTATGTCTAAGATAGTTTACGGCTCGGCAAACGGACGCGACCTTCGTGCTATTGCCTCCACCGTTTCGGCTATCCCGAAGATCAAGGAGCTTCTCTGCGGAGCCAAGAGCGACGAGATAAATAATATATACAATCAGCTTGATGAGCTTGCCGATATATACGGACTTATCGAGCGTGCAATAGTAGACGAGCCTCCCTTTACCGTTCGTGAGGGTGGAATGATAAAAGAGGGTTACAATGCCGAGGTTGACAGACTTAATTCTATCAAGAGCAACGGCAGTAACTATATAAAAGAGATCGAACAGCGTGAGAAGGATGCAACAGGCATTCCTAAGCTCAAGATAGGCTATAACAGGGTCTTCGGATACTATATCGAAATCTCAAAATCCTATGTATCACAGGCTCCCGAAACCTATATGCGTAAGCAGACTCTCACCAACTGCGAGAGATATATCACAGAAGAATTAAAGGAGCTGGAAAGCTCTATACTGGGTGCTTCGGATAAATTGGCGGCTTTGGAGTATCAGCTTTTTACCGAGGTTTGTCAGTATATCCAGCGTACCGAAAACGTCAAGCGTATTCAGACAACGGCAACTGCCCTTGCTACCCTTGACGTATATCTGAGCCTTGCCATCGTTGCGGCACAGAATAACTATATACGTCCCGAGGTGGACTACAGCGATGTTATCAGCATCAAAGAGGGCAGACACCCTGTTGTAGAATGTTATACCCGTGACGGATATTTTGTCCCCAACGACACTATGCTTGACACCGCTCACAACCGTATGATACTTATTACCGGTCCCAATATGGCGGGTAAATCCACCTTTATGCGTCAGGTTGCCCTTATCACCCTTATGGCACAGATAGGATCCTTTGTGCCTGCCTCCGACGCCCGTATCGGTGTGTGCGACAAGATATTTACCCGTGTAGGTGCTTCGGATGATCTTGCAAGCGGTAACTCAACCTTTATGCTTGAGATGAATGAGGTTGCTTATATACTTAAGAACGCTACCAAGCGAAGCCTTATCATATATGACGAGATAGGCAGAGGTACCTCTACCTACGACGGTATGAGTATCGCAAGAGCAGTTGTAGAGTATACCGCCTCCAAAAAGATAATGGCAAAGACCCTTTTTGCTACCCATTATCACGTGCTTACCGCCCTTGAGGGTGAGGTAGAGGGTGTCCGTAACTATAACATCGCCGCAAAGAAGAAGGGGGATGACATCACCTTCCTTCGTAAGATAGTGCGGGGTGCTACCGACGAAAGCTACGGTATCGAGGTTGCAAAGCTGGCAGGCGTTCCTTCTCCCGTTATCAAGAGGGCGAAGGAGGTCCTTGTCAATATAGAGGCAGAGAACAAGCGTATCCCTGTTGCCAAAGAGGACGACGAGGGGGCTAACCTTACCTTTGAGGACTTTGCAAGGGATGAAGCGATAACCAAGCTTAAGAACACAGATCTCAATATTCTGACACCCCTTGATGCTTTGAATCTGATTGCAGACTTAAAAAAGATTTTAGGATAAATAAAATATGGGAATAATCAATACGCTTGATTTCAAGGTGGCAAACCTTATTGCCGCAGGCGAGGTCGTTGACAGACCTGCGTCAGCCGTTAAGGAACTTCTTGAAAACGCTATTGATGCAGGAGCAAAGAACGTTACCGTTGAGCTTAAGCGAGGCGGAGTTTCCTTTATCCGTATAACCGACGACGGCTGCGGCATGAGGGAGGAGGACGTGCCTGTCTGCATCAAGCGACACGCAACAAGTAAAATTAAATATGCAACAGACCTTGACGGTATCGCCACCCTCGGCTTCAGAGGAGAGGCGCTGGCGGCCATAGCCTCTGTTTCACGCCTTCGTATTATGACCAGACCTCACGATGAGGCTATGGGCACTATACTTGAGGCAGTTGGCGGTGAGAACGTCACCGTTACCCGTGCAGGCTGTCAGGTGGGCACCACCGTTATCATAGAGGAGTTGTTTGCCAATGTCCCCGCAAGACGCAAGTTCCTTAAAAGAGATGTAAGCGAGGGCATGGCTTGCTGTGCGGTGGTGGAGAAGATAGCTCTTTCCCATCCTGAGATATCCTTCCGACTTATAACCGACGGACAGATGCGTTATATGACCGACGGCAAGGGAGATCTCTATGCTACCATATATGCGGTATTGGGCAGAGAATTCGCTTCCAAGCTTATCCGTGTGGAGAGCCTTATGGAGGGTATATCGGTCTACGGCTTTATCGGTCAGCCCGACAATATACGTGCCAACCGCAACTTTCAGAATTTCTTTATCAACGGCAGATACGTAAAGTCCCGCACCTGTATGTCAGCCACCGAGCAGGCATACGAGTCCTTCATACCCGGTGACAAGTTCCCCTGCTGTGTACTGAATATCAGCATCCACCCCGCCTTTGTGGATGTAAATGTTCATCCTACAAAGTTAGAGGTCAAGTTCTCTGACGATAAAAAGATATTTGACGCGGTATACTGTGCTGTGCGTAACGCTCTTGAAAACTCGGTCAGACGACCCCAGATGAAGATAGAGCCGTCCTCGGTAAGCTATGACGATATCAAGCTCAAAAATGCTTTTGTGCCGATATACGATCATGCCGAAACGGTACTGTCACAAAAGCCCGAGCAGAAGATGTTTTTTGAGGAGGAGGGAGAAAAAGAACCCACGCCTCCCACAAAGGTACAGATAGTGGAGTCTGACCCCGAGCCTGTAATCGAAGAAAAAGAGGAAGAAGTACCTTTCACTATGACAGAGCCTGAGCCCGAGGTCATAGAGATCAAGCATACCGAAACGCCTGTACACCGTAAGGTGGAGGAAAATAAGATCCCCTATTACAAGATAATAGGCGAAGCCTTTAACTCCTACGTTATGGTGGAGCTGGAGGACAAGATGCTTATGATAGACAAGCACGCCGCCCACGAGCGTATCATATTTGAAAATATGAAGCGTAATATGCAAAAGGGAGACAGCTCTCAGCAGATGCTTATGTTCCCCATGAACATACTGCTTACCCCCGAGGAATATGCGGCGGTATGTGAGCATGAAAACGAGATAAGAGCCATAGGCTACGAGTACACAGCTGACGGATATGCTTTATCGGTTGCAGGCATTCCCTCAGACCTTACCGAGGAAGCCGCCAAGGAGCTTTTAGAGGTCCTTGCAAGGCAGTTAGCTCTCGGCATCGGCAGAACCGAGGTCACACGCAACTCCTTTATGGAGCGTGCTCTGTATCAGGCATCCTGCAAAGCGGCTATAAAGGCAGGCAGAATAGAGGATCAAGGTCATATCAAGTGGATATGCGACAATCTTTTAGCTCTGCCCGATATCAAGTTCTGTCCCCACGGCAGACCCGTAGCCATAGAGCTAACTAAAAAAGAAATGGAAAGATCATTTAAGAGGACATAGATTATGGGAAAATTCACACTATTAAAGCAAGAGGGCAGAGCAAGACGCGCTCAGTTTGAGACCCCTCATGGTACTATACAGACTCCTGTTTTCATGAATGTAGGAACAAGTGCTGCTATCAAGGGCGGTGTTTCTACCATGGATCTTCAGGAGATAGGCTGTCAGGTAGAGTTATCCAACACCTACCACCTCCACATCCGTCCCGGTGACGGTCTTATCCGTGACCTTGGCGGTATCCACAAGTTCTTTAACTGGGATAAGCCCGTACTCACCGACAGCGGCGGATTTCAGGTTTACTCCCTTGCAAAGCTTCGCCGTATCAAGGAGGAGGGTGTTTACTTTGCCTCCCATATGGACGGTAAGAAGATATTTATGGGTCCCGAGGAGAGCATGCAGATTCAGTCTAACCTTGCTTCCACCATTGCTATGGCGTTTGACGAATGTATCGAAAACCCCGCACCCTATAACTATGTAAGAGATTCGACCCACCGTACCACCCGCTGGCTCAAGCGCTGTAAGGACGAGATGGCAAGACTTAACTCTCTGCCCGAGACCATCAACAAAGAGCAGATGCTCTTCGGTATCAATCAGGGCGGTACCTACGAGGATCTTCGTATCGCTCATATGCAGGAGATTGCCGAGCTTGACCTTGACGGCTACGCCATCGGCGGTCTGGCTGTAGGCGAGGAGGCAGAGGAGATGTACCGTATCATCGATGCGGTTGAGCCCCATATGCCCAAGGATAAGCCCAGATACCTTATGGGTGTAGGTACTCCCTGCAACATCCTTGAGGCGGTTTACCGCGGTGTAGACTTCTTTGACTGCGTAATGCCCAGCCGTAACGCCCGTCACGGCAACCTCTTTACCTGGAAGGGTAAGATAAACGTAATGAACGAGAAGTACCTTATGGACGATACCCCCATCGACCCCGAGTGTAACTGTCCCGCTTGCCGTAACTACTCTAAGGCGTATATCCGCCACCTCTTCAAGGCAAGAGAGGCACTCGGTCCCCGTCTTTGCGTGCTTCATAACCTCTACTTCTACAACGAGCTTATGCAGAAGATCAGAGATGCCCTTGACGGCGGATATTATGAGTCATTCTACAAAAAGTATATTAATATCTTAGGAGAGAAGATATAATGTTATACGGACTTCGCCCTGATTACAGCCGTGTAAACGATTACGTTATAGAGATGCTTAGTCACGTGGGGCTTACCAGCTGTACCTACGCGGCAGGAGGCAGACTCCGCTTTGCTTCAAGTTCCCCCGAGATCAAGGTTAAAATAACTCTCGGCAGCTGTGTGCCCTTAGGTCCTATGACTGTTTTGGGTGCTGCAGGCTGTGACGTATATATAGACGGTGAGTTTATCGGAGTATATGGACCCTCTGACTTCGGTATTACCGAATATGAGTTCAGCTTTAAGAATACAGGTGAACAGATACAGATAAATCTGCCTATTGCCGCACAGGTGCTTGATACCAAGGTAGAGTGCGACGATATCCGTCCCGCAAAGGACTATACTATAAAGAAGCCTGTAGTTTTCTACGGCTCGTCTATTACCAACGGCATTGCGGCAAGCCGTCCCGGTAACACCTATCCCGCTATCCTTTCCCGCCGTCTTGACTGTGATTATTATAACTACGGCATGGCAGGCAGTTGCCGCGGCGAGGTCAGATTTGCCGAGTATATCTGCGAAAATCACGATATGTCTATGCTCCTTATAGGCTACGACCACAACGCTCTGAACGTAGAGGAGCTTGAGGAAAGGCACGAAAGATTTTTCAAGACCGTTCGTAAGTATCATCCCGAGCTTCCCGTGCTTATCATGTCAAAGCCTGATCTTTTTAACGATCACGTGAATAATTCCCTTCGCCGTGACGTAATATACCGTACCTACTCCAACGCTCAGCGTGAGGGGGACAAAAACGTATATTTTCTTGACGGTGCCTGGATGTACAATAAGCCCATCTCCGAGATGACCGCAGACGGACTTCATCCGACCGACGAAACCTTTGAGAGATTTGCCGACATACTTGAGCCTATTATAAGGAGACTTATAAATGCGTAAACTTTTGTGTCTTATGCTTGCCCTTATCCTGCTTCTTTGCGGATGTGCCAAAGCTCCCGCAGGAGAGGAGGGCAAGGTAACAGATTTTTATATCAGCGGCTTTGAGGACGCAGTTCCCGCCGATACCGAGGAACAGGAAGAAAAAGAACCTACCGTTTCAAAGCTTTCTTTTGTTGCAGTAGGTGATAATATTATCTATCAGTGCGGCTTTACAGATGCAAAGAACCGTGCAAACGAACAGTACCCCGAGTATAATTTTATGCCCATATACGAGAATATCCGTCCTGCAATAGAAGCAGCTGATATCTCATATATCAATCAGGAGACCATGATGTCGGGCGCGGAGTACGGTTACAGCGACTATCCCTGCTTTAATTCTCCTCAGCATTTAGGTGATCAGCTCACCGAGATGGGCTTTGATATAATAAATATCGCAAACAACCATATGCTTGATATGACTACTCCCGGACTTCTTGATACCATCGAATACTGGCGTACCAAGGACGTTACCCTTATCGGAGGCTACGAGAACGAGGAAATCTATAACAAGCCCGTAGTGGTAGAGAAAAACGGTATTTCTATGGTTTTTCTCTCTTATACCTACGCCACCAACGGCTTCAAGCCCTGGGATGGCTATGATGTGGTGGTTCCTTATCTCGAAAAGGAACAGCTTATCGAGGATATCCGCCGTGTACGGGATGAAGCCGATACCCTTATCGTTTCTGTTCATTGGGGCAACGAAAATCAGTTCGAGCCCACCGCCGAGCAGAGGGAGCTGGCACAGATAATGTGTGACGAGGGTGTGGACGTTATTATCGGTACCCATGCCCATGTTATTCAGCGTGTAGAGTGGATAACGT
>JAZNKU010000239.1:0-2688 GCA_045578685.1 Eubacteriales bacterium | reverse complement strand
TCCTCGAGTCCGACTATTACGGACATGTTTTTGACAAGGCGGGACAGATAAAGGTCGATGACGACAAGAAGATAATCAACTACAGCGACATCAAGAGTCCTTACATCGAGGCTGCAGCTACCTTTATGATAGACAACGGCTTTATGGCTGCTGAAAGCGAAAAGAAGTTCGGTGCAAAGCGTAATGTCAAGGTATGGGAATTTGTAGATGTTCTCTACAAGATGCAGGGCGAGCCTGCTCCCGAGGTGGAGGTGGAATACAAGCCCTCCCTTGCATGGGCTCTGAACAATTCCATCCTTGAGGATCCCTCCATCTGGTCTGATGAGGTAACCATGGGTATCGCCGCCGACATCATGTACAGATATTTCACTCTGGTTTCGGGAAAACCCGAAATTAACGAAGCGGAAATAGACGAGATATGCGCCATCAATCCCCTTATCGGCCGTGAGATGATAATTCTGCTTGACTGGTGCTTTGAGAACTCTATATACGCTTATCCCGTAAGTGATACTTCATATTCCGCAGAAAACATCTCTATTTCCCGCGGACAGATGGCAGTATATCTCCAGAGAATATTCTTTCTTACTAAATAATAAAAGGTGAATAACATGAGCAAATTTTTAGACGATTTTGTAAAGTTGGCACTTGAGGACAATCAAAACCTGTTCCGTATCTCCGAGATAGTAAACGGTTCTGCACCCGAAACCGCAGAGGTCAATCCCGGAAACGACTGCTGTAACTGCTATTCTATAGCAAAGGTGTTCACTCAGGTAGCTATAGGTATACTTGAGGATGAAGGTAAGCTCTCTACCGATGAGCTTATCGTTGATATCTTCCCCGAATATGTTACCGAGAACATCAATCCTGACTGGCACAAGGTGACTATCGATATGGTGCTCCGTCATCATTGCGGCTTTGACCCCGGTGACATGGATATCGACAGATTTGATATCTACGAGAACTTCGGCGACGATTTTCTCTTCTACATTTTCAATAACTCCATGACCCACGCTCCCGACGACCACTTCTCCTACAGCGATTCGGCATACTATCTGCTTGCCCGCGTTGCTTCAAAGAAGTGTGGAATGAAGATGGACGACTTCCTCTGGGAAAAGCTCTTCCTGCCTCTTAAGTTCCAGGAGGTTGCCTGGAGTCACTGTCCCTTCGGTTATCCCATGGGTGCAACAGGCCTCTACATCAAGAGCTGTGACCTTGCCAAGTTCGGCGAGATGCTCCTCAACAAGGGTGAATTTAAGGGTCAGCGCATAGTATCCGAGAGATGGGTCAACAAGGCTATCGAGCGTGTATACGACCTCTATCCCACAGGTGCAGGCAACGGCTTCTGCAAGGGCGGTATGTACGGTCAGCAGCTTGTCATGGTTCCCGATACCGGCAGAGTTGCCGCATGGCACTGTGCAGGCGGTAACGGCAGCGTAGACCTTGTAAGATGGGTATCAGAATATAAAGACTAATAAAAAGTGATTTTTGTCCCAAGGACAAAAATCACTTTCTTTTTATTTTATTGTACTTCTTAAGTGTTTTGGGCTTCCTTGCTTTTTTGCCTCCGAAGAAGATCCCACCCAACAGAGCCGCTGCAAGCCCGCCGAGATAAGAAAGAAGCATAGCTGCTATGCCACGCTCACTCTCGAACACGAGAGACAGAGCAAAGCATATAAAAATAAATACAATACCGAATATAAGACTTGACAGAAAATTTCCGTCTCCTCTGCGGCTGACTATTCCCCCTGCAAAGCAGCTTATAAAAAACGCCGTCATACCCAAGGGTCCCACAAGAGCGGAGGGGTCGTCAGAGTTATACGCCCATAGGGCGAAAATAAAAATAAGCACTGCGGCAGTAAGTGTGGCTGCCAACAGTGCCCATAAAACCGATCTTGTAAACGCGGTCATTGGCATACCTCCGTACAATTTAGTAGTACAGTATATGCCTTGATTTAAGAATTAATACTTATCGGAAGCCTTTACATCGACATTTTTAATGGCAGAACGGAGAATGCGGATCTTGCTTCTGTCCTTGCCTGTCTCGATGGTAACGGTCTCTTCCTTGATAGAAACGATCTCGCCGATGATACCGCCGATGGTGGTGATCTCGTCTCCTACCTCAAGCGCGTTCATCATAGCCTGCTTTTCCTTCTCCTGCTTCTTCTGGGGTCTGAACATAAAGAAGTAGAAGATAGCTATCATAGCAACGATCATTACGAGAGAACCTACCATGCTGCCTGCACCGCCTGCGGGAACAGCAGCGGCAGCTTCCATAAGAATAAAATTCATATTTATTTCCTCCAATAAAATTACATTTTATTTATTATACATCACTTAAGGGTGGATGTGATTAAATGTTTGTAAACTTTACCGACCCGACGGGGGTATAGTCCTGCTTGAGGATAGCACAGACACCGATATCCTCGTAACCGTCCTTTACAAATATGCTCTGTCGGTATATGCCCTCAAAGTTCATACCGCTCTTCTCCATCACCCGTCGGCTGGCGTGATTATCTACCATATATCTTGCCTCTATTCGGTTAAATCCTCTTTTTTCAAATCCGAGAGCTATAACCGCACGCAGAGCCTCGGTCGCAAGCCCCTTGCCCCAATGATCGGGATTGAGAACATAGCCTGCCTCGGCAGTAGCGTTTGCCTCGTCTATACGGGCAAAGCCGCAGGTACCTA
>JAZNKU010000238.1:0-2898 GCA_045578685.1 Eubacteriales bacterium | reverse complement strand
CCGACTATCTGTCAGAGTATATAGAAGCAAGCTACGATCTGCCGAGCAATGAGCACGACGAAAAATTATGGGAAGAAAGGGTAGAGTATATAAATGAAAAATTATCATGACATTCATTCCCACAGCTATTATTCGGGTTGTGGAAGAGACGATCCCAGAGTTATGATAGAGGCGGCAATAGCCGGTGGTATAACCCACTTCGGCATCTCTGATCATAACTACGGCGTAGGTGATCGAAAAGCTGAATATATAGCAGAGCTGAGCAGCTTGAGAGAAGAATATAAGGACCGTATAAGTCTTCTTATCGGTATTGAAATATCCACGCTTCCCGGAAAAACTCCGCCTGAGGACGAAAAATATACAGAGCTTGACTACTGTCTTATAGAGGAAACGGATTGTGACAATACCGTTGTCACGGATATCGTAGAATACGGCAGCCGTTTTGACTGTCCGGCAGGTATTGCCCATACAGATCTCTTTTTGTACTGCGAGAAGAAGGGGCTTGATCCCCTTGCGTTTTTTAAGCGTATGGCAGAGGCGGGGATGTTCTGGGAGATGAACGTAAGCTACGATTCTATTCACCACTACCGTGAGCACGAATATGTTAAAGAGTTTATGCGTAACGAGGAACAGCAGCGTATCATCAAGGAAAGCGGTGTGCGTGTGACCGTAGGCTTTGACGGACATAGGGTCGAGGACTATCTTCCCGAGAGGGTCAGGGCGATGAATGATTTTCTTCGTGAAATGTAAAACAAAAAAGTCGGTTTTCAAACCGACTTTTATTTTTTGTTTGGAATATATTTTTCAAATATCGGAATTGCACCGTTCTTATGAGCGGTTACATGGTGAGCCTTTTTTCGGCAGGTCCAGTTAAGCTCGAAGGGTCGGTACAGCATTCTGCACAGCTTCATAGAGGGTCTTTGCGTATCCTGAACGCGGTACGCGATAAAATGAGGCTTGGTGATAAAATTTGTCAGCAGATTACGAAGTCCGAAGTCAAGAAATCTGTGGAGAGTATCTCCGTTTTTTCTCAAAAATCCCGCAAGCTGTCCTCTCATAATATGCGGATAGTTTTTGCGAAGGTGATTTACGGCACGGGGATCAAAGGACTGTATTGCATAAATACCCTTGTATCCCTCAAGCTCTCTTAATGTAATATCGGTCAGCTCCTTGTAGTTATCACGGTCTACCTTAAGCTCTATGAGCAGAGGTACCCTACCGCCCACCTCTCTCAACACCTCCGAGAAAAAGGGGATACGCTCGTCACTTCCCTCGAGGGGATAGTTTTTGATATCGGAATCGGAAATATCGGTTATATCTATATCCTCTCCTGCCGTGCGGCGAAGGGAGGTATCGTGGATGATGACGGGAGTGCCGTCTGAGGACAGATGGATATCAAGCTCTATTCCGTAGCCCTCCTCAACAGCTCGCCGAAACGCTGCTAAGGAGTTTTCGGGGATGCCCTTTTCCTTATCGTGAAGTCCTCGGTGAGCGTAGATATACTTTTTTATCTCTGCCTCCAGATTATGCTTCCTGCCCGAGGGCTTGATCATGTACAGCCATAATAAGACTGTAAGTATCATTATGGCTGTAAAAATATAAATAATTATCATCAATCGTTGAATCTGAACAGCCTCTTGGCAATTTTATAGCCGCTGACGCTTATTTTTCTTCCCGCCTTGCCGGGGAAGGTGGTGAAGAAGCTCATGGAAGCATATTTCATATGTCGGTAGAGTGTCGGATCCTTTTCCCTTATCCTGTTCCACATAGTTCTGCACATCTGCAGCTTCTCGGGAGTGTTTGCCATCTGCAGATAAACGGCGGTTACCGTGACCATAAGAGCGATATGGTGATATATCACTCTTGCTAACTTTTTGCTTTGCTGTCGGATGGCGGACATATTGAAAAAGTCTACTACAAGCATAGTTACTCTGTACTGCTGGTCTATACGCTTTAGCATTACATTTTCCTGTACCGACTGGTCGGGGCGTCCGATAAAATACCTGTAGAGGTTTTCGTCCATATAATAGAGATTCTTGCAGAGGGGCAGGGGTGCATAGAGAAAGAGGTTATCCACATAGAAGGTGTGCTTTGGCAGCACAACTCCCGAAGCACGCACCACCTTGGTACGGAATATGACCGAGTGCATCATAAGATACTGGGAGGGGTTAAAGGGTCTTATATCATCCCAGGTGCATATTCTGTCCTTTGGAAAAACATTTGAGTATTTCATTATATGACCCGAACCCTCGGGATGCTCGTAAACATAGTTACATAGGAACAGATCTATCTGCTTTCCCTCGCGGACAAAGCTGCGGATACGGTCCATAACACGCTTGAGAGCGATGGTGTCAAGCCAGTCGTCAGAGTCCACTACCTTGAAATAAAGTCCTCTTGCGTTTCGGATGCCCTGATTTACTCCCTCTCCGTGACCGCCGTTCTCCTGATGGATGGCACGGACTATATCGGGATATTTGGCTGCATACTCGTCGGCTATCTCAGCGGTATTATCCTTTGTGGAGCCGTCGTTGATTATCAGTATCTCAGCCTCGTCGCCTGCGGTCAGCAGAGTCTCGATGCAATGACGCATATACTCTGCCGAATTGTAGCAGGGGACGGTAAAGGTTATAAGCTTCATATTATTCTTCCTCGGTAAGTCTATCGCAGAGCGTAAGTGCTAAGGATACGATCTTGTCCATGTTATAATATTTATATTCTGCCAGTCTGCCCAGCAGTATAAGATTGTTATATTCTCTTGCCTTGGACAGATATTTTTGGTATAGAGAATTATTTTCTTCGTTTATTATTGCATAGTAGGGGATATCCTCGGTTTCGGGACGGTATGAACGGGAGAACTCCTTCATTATAGTGGTGCCGTTCTCCTTTTCCTGACCTGTG
>JAZNKU010000237.1:0-3520 GCA_045578685.1 Eubacteriales bacterium | reverse complement strand
GTCTCGCCGCTTATATCCTCCCTTGCCAAAAGAAGCTGGGAGTATGACATAACCGAGGTCAGAGGTGTACGTATATCGTGGGAAAGAGAACGCACGAGCTGTTCCCTTTCTTCGTTTAATTGAGTTTCCTTCTCTCTTATCCTGCGGTCACGCTCTGCCATAGAATTTATGGTCTCGGCGAGAGTCGTAAGCTCGTTTGAACCCTCAAGGGGCAAAATAAGAGGAGTTTCGCTATGGTCAAAGGAACGTATGGCATCACTTATACGTTTGATATATACCAGTCGCTCACCTAAAACTATAAGAAAAAGTACAGCAAAAAACAGAGCCGAAATAACCGCCGCAACACCGATCACCTGCGTATTGCTGACCGCATAATCAACGTCTGTAGGAATAATACCATTTATCTCATATAAATAATCGGTAAGGACCGTTCCTATCCCCCACAGCACAAGGCAGAGGGCCGCGGAGATAAGAAAGCACAGGAAGGTCAGACCGAGTATTTCGTGTGAAAGCCTGTGTCTTTTTTCTTTTTTAATCAACGTAATATCCCCTTCCCCAGGCAGTCTTGATATATATCGGCTCACGGGAGCTGTCTCCTATCTTCTTGCGGAGATTCTTAATATGCACCATAATGGAGCTGTCACCTACCGCATCGTCTCCCCAGATGCTGTCGTATATATTATCAAGTGAATATATTTTCTTTGGATGTGAAGCAAGAAGCACGAGAATACCGTATTCGGTATAGGTAAGATTTATCCGCTCCCCCGCTCTCGTTACAGACTGGCTGTCCGTATCTATGGTGAGATCCTTCAGAATGATGGTATTGCTTTTTGCTTTTACCGTACCGCTTCTTCGGAGAATAGCCTTGACACGCATAAGAAGCTCAATGTTGGAAAAGGGTTTTACAATATAATCGTCAGCTCCTGCCGAAAAGCCCATGACCTTGTCCGATTCGGTAGAATAGGCGGTAAGAAAGATGATGGGGGTGTCGTATTCCTTTCGCAGGAGCGTTGCCGCCTTTAACCCCGTCATACCCGGCATACCGATATCAAGGATATACAGATCTATATTATCGGAGGCAGAAGCAAGTACCTCCTCACCGTCGGCACAGCTTATAACGTTATAACCCTCCCCCGTCAGGATAAGCTCAAGTACCTCGCGTATCTCCGCCTCATCGTCGGCTATGAGAATATTCTTTTTATCTGTCATAGGCACCTCCGTAGTTTGATAGTTTAATTTTATCAGTAAAAATATCCTTTGTCAATAAGTTGACAAGGCACTAATGTTATATTATAATAAGTATATATAACTATTTGCGAGGTATATTATTATGGTATCAAGAAAAGTTTTCGGCACTATGCCCGACGGCAGAGATATTTTTGCTTACACACTTACAAATTCCAAGGGTGCTTCTGTTAAGATCATGGAGTACGGCGGAATTATAATCGACATTTACGTTCCCGACCGTGACGGCAACTTTGCCGACGTTACCTGTGGCTACGACACCCTTGAGGACTATATGAACGCAGACCAGAATCAGGGTGCCCTCATCGGCCGTTACGGCAACCGTATCGGCAAGGGTAAGTTCACCCTTAACGGCGAGGAGATACAGCTTAACTTAAACGACGGTAACAACCACCTCCACGGAGGTCCTACAGGCTTTGGTACCCGTGTATGGGATTCTGAGGTTGAGGAGCATGACGGTTATGACACTCTTACTCTTAAGCTCACTTCCCCCGACGGTGACGAAAACTATCCCGGTAAGCTGGACGTGACCGTTGTATACACCTTTGACGAGGACAATACCCTTTCCATCGACTATACCGCAGTTTCCGACAAGGACACCCTCTGCAACCTGACAAACCACGCTTATTTCAACCTTGCGGGCTTTAACGGCGGTGATATCTGCAACCACAAGATCCGTATAGATGCAGACAGATATACCGAAACAGATTCCGAGCTTATACCCACCGGCAACCTTCCTTCTGTTGAGGGTACCAAGTTCGATCTTCGTGAGTTCACCATGCTTACCGAGTATTATGACGACAACTTCTGCCTCAACGGCGAGGGTATGCGTCTTATCGCAGAAGCAGTTGACACCGTTTCCGGCAGAGGTATGCAGGTATATACCGATCTTCCCGGTGTTCAGCTCTATACAGGCGGCTTTATGGGCGGCGATATTCTCTATAAGAGAGGCGTCAAGTCCGAGCCTCACCACGCATTCTGTCTCGAGACCCAGTGCTGGCCCGACTCCCCCAACCACGAAAACTTTACAAATACCGTTCTTCGTGCAGGCGAAACCTATCATACAACCACAAAATATCATTTCTTTGCCTGATTTTTTGCTTTTCATCATATAATCATCACATTAGATGATTAAACTAAAAGCATAAAGCAAAAAGGAAGGACAAAATGATGGATAACCAGTATAATAATAATTTTTCCAGCCGTCCCGATAAGGAAGCGGAAGCTCCCATAGTTATCGGCGAGGTAAAAACCGAGAGCACAGAGGCTCCAAATGAACCCCCTGTACAGCCCTCAACATATTCATACACCGCAGGCTCAAACCCCAATATCAACCGTGATACTGCAGACGTGACGCCCCCTCAGGGCGGAGTGCATACTACCTATGTTCCCCGCGTTGAACCCAAGCCCGAAAAGAAAAAGGAAAAGAAGGGCGTTCCCGTAGCGATATTCGTTATCTGCCTCGTTGCGGGTATAGTTATGTCCTTAGTATTCGGTATCGTAGGTCTGACCCTCGGTTACAACGCAATAACCGACGGTGACAGCGTTATCACAGACGGTAACGGCAACGGTGTAATCGACGCCAAGCCCTCCGACAAGGTGCAGGTCGAGCTGCCCGAGGGAACCGTGGCTGCGGCTGCTCAGATCGCAGGGGAAAGCGTGGTAGAGATAACCACAGAGACACTGACCACAAACTTCTTCTACGGACAGTTTGTTCAGAGCGGTGCGGGAAGCGGTGTTATAATTGATGCCGACGACGGATATATCATAACCTGTGCTCATGTTGTGAACGGTGCTTCTACCGTAACGGTCACCTTAAAGAACGGAACTAAGTACGAGGCTGAGCTTATCGGAAGCGATGCCCGTACCGATATCGCAGTTATCAAGATAGACGGCAAAGACCTTGTTGCCGCAAAGCTGGGAAATTCGGACAATCTGGTAGTAGGTCAGACGGCTATCGCCATCGGTAATCCTCTCGGAACTCTGGGCGGTACGGTTTCCAGCGGTATAATCTCCGCTCTCAACCGCGAGATCACCATCGACGGTCAAGGTTATTCCCTCTTACAGATAGACACCTCCATCAACCCCGGTAACTCCGGCGGAGGTCTGTTTGATATCGAGGGTAACCTCATCGGCGTCGTAAACGCAAAATCCGGCGGCGACGGCTCCGGAACCACCATCGAGGGTCTGGGCTTTGCTATCCCAATAAATCAGGCTATTGAGGTAGCTAAATCTCTCACCGACAACGGCTATGTTGCAGGCAGAGTCAGTCTGG
>JAZNKU010000236.1:0-2738 GCA_045578685.1 Eubacteriales bacterium | reverse complement strand
AACTGCGATACCATTCTTCTCGGAGTATACAAAGAAGAATCTTGCAACCTGTGCTCTGGTTACGTTAGCATTAGGACCAAAGGTGGTCTCGGTGAGACCCTTGGTAATGCCCTGCTCTACTGCCCAGCATACAGCCTCGTTGTACCAGTGAGAGGTTTTAACGTCCTCAAAGCCAGCCTCGGTTGTATCATACTTGGTAAGATCAACGCCGTCGAGAGCTGCGAGCATAACAAGGAACTGTGCGCGTGTAATGTTACCGTTGGGTGCGAATATTGTCTCGCTCATACCCTTAACATAGCCCTTCTGTACACAGTACTTAACAGACTCTGCAAACCAATGCTCGTCCTTAACGTCTGTAAAGGGATTCTCATATCCGCTGCCTGCAACGAGAGTGATACCGCAGGAGCATACAAGGTCACCTGAGCCCATATGACCGGGAGTACCGTCAACCTGAGACTCGGGAGCTGTTACGTAACGACCCCAGGTAGCAACCTCGCCAGCCTCTTCGTCATAGAATCTGTCCTGATACATAGCGGCTGCCTTAGTAATAGCACCGTTAGCAATGATGTCCTCAGCGGTGAGAACAACGTCACCGTATGTAATAGCCTCGATGTCTGCGATGATGATGTCCCAAGCGATCTTAGCCTCAAAGCGCCAGCCTGCCTCGGTCTTTGTGCCTGCTACCTCAACGCCGTCCTCGGCGGTGATATCGCCCTTGTTGATCTTCTGTCTGTACATCTTAGCTACATCGCCGTCTTCACCCTGGAAAAGACCAACCATATACCAAGGAGTATAGTCGGAAGAGAAACCACCGTTGATCATACCCTCAGCAGGGTCGATGAGAAGTGCAAAAACATCACCGTCATAGCCGTAGTGGTCGGTGGGATCATCGGGGTTAACGTCGATCCAGTCTTCGCCTGTGGAGTATACGAAGCCGTTTTTGCCTGTCATATCCTCACCTGTTCTCTCGTCGAAGCACTCGAGACCCTCGGTAATATCTGCCGCAAAGTAGATGCCCTCTTCGTCATATGCGAAGTAGAGGTCTGCCTTGGAAGATATGGGATTATGCTGCCAGAAGAAGCCGCAGGTGTCATAGTCCATCTTTGCGGGCTCTGACCAACCGTCTGCTGCATCAATATTACCGTCAACTGTAGGAGCCGCGGTAGGAACTGCCACGGGATCGTTCTCGATAATACCGTGAGGGCTTGCGTTTACAAACATTGCAAGGGATGTAACGAGCAAGCATGCCGTTAATAAAATTGCACTTAATTTCTTCATTTTTATACCTCCGTTTAGTGCTTTATTACCAACAGTATAACATAAATATATAAATAAGTCAATAATACTATACATATTGGCAATAGTTTGTATTGGTTTCAAATAATAAATACAGTTCAAACAAGTAAAATACTACATAGTTTTCGCACTTTTTTAAAAATAATTGATATCGCCTCTCATAACGAGAGGCGATTCTATATTTAAAATCTGAACATAGGCATCATCTGCAGTTTGAACTGATTGATACGGTGAAGGTAATCGATGCGCTCTTTTTTCGCCTTATCCTCTATCTCGCCTGTACGAATATATCGGTCAAGCTCTGCATAGGTAAATCCAAGGTTGTCCTCATCAGTCTTACCGCAAAGACCGTCTATGGGAGTCTTATCAACAAGAACATCCGGAAGCCCAAGAACTCTACCTATCTCCTTGACTTCCTGTACAGTCATAAAGCACATGGGGCTAAAGTCCCCTGCTGCATCACCGTAGCGTGTGGAGTATCCTACCCAGTCCTCGGAGAGATTACATGTGTTACACACTCTGCCGTTTACAGACTGGGACACCGCATAAAGGGTGGACATACGGATTCGGGGAGGAAGATTTACCATAGATTGATTTGAAAGTTCAAGATCTGCTGGCATTGCGGCAAGAAGTCCGTCAACGGCTGCCTTGATGTTGACCTCATATCTCCTGATATCCAGATGGTCGCAGAGCAGATATGCCATATCTATATCAAACTGTTCACCCTTGGGCATAAGAACACCTATAACCCTGTCCTTACCTAAAGCCTCTACACAGAGGGCTGCCGCAACAGATGAATCCTTACCGCCCGATATACCTATAACGGCATTGCATCCCTTACCGTAGTCTTCAAAGAAGTTTCTGATCCATTCTACACATTCGTTTTTAACCTTTACTGCATCAAACATAATATACCTCCCGCTTGTCCTTATACGAGTACGATCTCTACATTATCTACACCCAGTATAAGAGATGTTACTTCTTTATCCGTTAATCTTGTTTTGTTTTTTGAACAAAGCTCAAAGCTTACACCTACGTTATCGGCATTCGCACTCTTAGGTGCCGTGATATCAGCTTCGGATATAAAAAGCCCCAGACGAGCGATATCGTCAAGTACCGTGTTTACATTTGAGGCGCCCTTAATCTCCACATAAACTTCGATATATTTCTTACTTCTGTTCAGTATACGGTCAAGTCCTTTGAGACGGGATATTACTATGGATATAAATAAGGTACATATTATAGCCCCCTCATAGAAGCCCGAGCCCAACGCAAGACCTATCGCTGCAGTGCTCCACAGTCCTGCAGCCGTAGTTAATCCTCTGACGTGAGTTCCTCTTGTAACCATAATACTGCCTGCACCGATAAAGCCTATGCCGGATATTACCTGTGCTCCTATACGCATAGGATCGGATCCAAAGCCTAACGTATCCGCACAAAAA
>JAZNKU010000235.1:0-3167 GCA_045578685.1 Eubacteriales bacterium | reverse complement strand
ATGCTCGGCGGCGGTGTTATAGTCCAGCGCTTCGGAGATCTTATCCGAGGCAAGCGCTCTACCCCCAAGCGTATGACCGACGCCTTCATCACTCCCACTCTCCAGGCTACCCCGGGAGACCTGAGCCTCGTGCTCCCCAAGCGTATCCTCGACGGAATCATCGAGATGATATACGCCCTTGACAAGGTTGCACCCGGTACGGCAAACGACGATACCCTGCTCTTCGGTGTGGAGGTCAAGTTCTACAACATGGAGGTAGAGGTAAACGAAAAGTTAGAGAGCTGCTACACAGATCTGTATGTAATAGGTGACGGAAGCGGAATCACCCATTCCCTGTCCCACGCCTCAGCCAGCGGTGTTCACGTTGCAAGAGAAATTACCAAGTAAGATCATACAAGGAGAACAGAAATGAACTTTTTAGAAGAAAGAATCGTAAAAGACGGAGTTGTTAAGGCGGGTAACGTACTGAAGGTAGACAGCTTCTTAAATCACCAGATGGATATCTCTCTTATGGAGGAGATAGGCCGTGAGTTCAAGCGCCGCTTCGGCGATAAGACGGTAACCAAGGTTCTGACCATCGAGGCGTCGGGTATCGGTATCGCCGCCTTCGTTGCAAAGGAATTCGGCGTTCCCATGGTATTTGCAAAGAAGTCAAAGTCCATCAATATCGACGGTGAGATGTATGTTGCCGAGGTTGAATCCTTTACCCACAAGAATAAGAACAACGTTATCGTATCAAAGAGATTTCTGAACGAGGGTGAGCATGTTCTCATCATAGACGATTTTCTTGCAAACGGCTGTGCTCTGCAGGGTCTTATCTCTATCACAGAGGCTGCAGGTGCCATCGTTGAGGGCTGCGGTATAGTTATCGAAAAGGGCTTCCAGTACGGCGGACGCGCTATCCGTAATCTCGGATATCAGGTCGAGTCCCTTGCAATAGTTGACGCAATGGATGCAGAGACGGGTAATATCACATTCAGAGAACAGTAATACATAGGATCAAAAAGACCACACGAAAGTGTGGTCTTTTTTCGTAAGTCAGGTCTTGAGACCCGAGAACTGTGTCATATAGAGGTTATAGTATTCACCCTTGAGAGCCAGCAGCTCCTCGTGGTTACCTATCTCGGCAACCGAGCCGTCAGCCAATACGATTATCTTATCCGCGTCGCGGATGGTAGACAGACGGTGAGCAATGATAAGGCTTGTTCTGCCCTCCATAAGCTTCTGCATAGCCGACTGTATCTGCATCTCGGTACGGGTATCTACGCTGCTGGTAGCCTCGTCGAGGATAAGTATCTTGGGGTCAAGCAAGACTGCTCTTGCTATAGACAGAAGCTGTCTCTGTCCGACACTGAGGTTAGAGCCCGACTCGGTAAGCTTGGTGTTCTTACCCTCGGGAAGTCTCTCCACAAAAACATCAGCCTCGGCAAACTCGAGAGCCGCCTCAAGCTGTTCGTCGGTAGCATCTCTTCTGCCGTACTTGACATTGGCTTCAACGGTATCAGAGAAGAGGACGGTGTCCTGCAATACTATACCGATACTGCGGCGAAGGGAGGACTTGGAGATATTGTTGATATTCTCACCGTCAAGCAGTATCTCTCCGCTGTCGATATCGTAAAATCGGGTAAGCAGGTTTACTATAGTGGTCTTACCCGAGCCGGTCTTGCCGACTATGGCAATCTTTTCGCCCGCCTTGACCTCAAGGCTGAAATTGCGAAGAACGGGCTCGTCCTTTTTGTATGCAAAACACACATCACGGAAGCTTACATTACCCTTGACAGCGTTTACGTCGATATCCTTGCACTTCTCTGCGTTTTCGGGGGTGGTGTCCATAATTTCAAATACACGCTCCGCACCTGCTATAGCGTTGATTATCATAGAATACTGGCTGCCTATCTCGTTTATGGGACGGGTAAACTGCTTGGTGTAGAGGATGAACGCCTGAATGATACCGATGGTTATCTCACCCTTGAGGGCAAAGTAACCGCCTGCTACCGCAACAAGAAGGTAACCGATGTTACCTATCATATTCATCATAGGTCCCATAGTACCGCCGAAAAAGTTTGCCATGATAGCAGTGTTCTTGTAATCGCGGTTTATCTCGGCAAACTGCTGTTTGGACTTAGTTTCTCTGCCGTAGGCAACCACCGTCTTATAACCCGTGACCATCTCCTCTACATGAGAGTTAAGGCTGCCTAAAATTCTCTGCTGACGGATAAAGTACTTACGCATTATCTTGGACATAAAGGCAGTACCGAATACGGTCAGAGGTACCGATACGAGAGCAACGAGGGTAAGCTTCCAGCTATAGGACAGCATAACCGCAAGAGTACCTATAAGGGTTATTACTGCGGAAAAGAGTGACGCAATAGAGGTAGAAACCGTATTCGAAACATTCTCTACATCGTTGGTCATACGGCTCATGATGTCGCCGTGCTTATGGGTATCTGTAAACCTGATAGGGAGATAAGCTATCCTTGAGAAGAGGTCGTTACGAAGTGTATGTACCGTTCTCTGTGCAAGCTTGGCTGCGTATATTCCCTGAAAATAGGTAAGTGCAGACTGTAAGAGATAGCTTCCGCCAAGGATGGCAAGAAGTGTGAATACATGCTTATACTTGCCGTCGGTGATGGCGTCTATCGCCTTACCCTGAAGTGCAGGGGCGGCAAGTCCCAGAAGGGATATGAGGATCATAACGCCCAAAAGAGTGAACAGCAGATATTTGCTCTTACCGATATACTGTATAAGTCTTTTCAAGGTCTTGCCCATATCCTTGGGCTTTTCCTTGTACATCATAGGTCCGGGACCCCGTCTGCCGGGAGGGCCCATCTGATTGCCCTTGCCGCGCTGTGCCTCGTGACGGCGGAGCATTTCGTTATCGTCGTGGTGCTTCTTAGCCGACATTAATGCTACCTCCCTTCAACTGGGAATCATAGATATCACGGTAGGTAGCACTACGCTCAAGCAGCTCGGCGTGAGGAGCGCAATCTGTGATTCTTCCCTTTTCTATAATAGCTATACGGTCTGCGGTCATAACCGAAGCTACGCGCTGTGCTATCATGATGACCGTAGTGCCCTTGAGCTCTGTACGAAGTGCCTCGCGGAGCTTAGCCTCTGTCTTGATATCAAGAGCGGAGGTGGAGTCATCAAATATCATTATTTTTGGA
>JAZNKU010000234.1:0-2640 GCA_045578685.1 Eubacteriales bacterium | reverse complement strand
AATAAACTGTTAATTTTTATAATAACTATTGAAAAAAATTGATGTTTATGTTATTATAATATAATAATATTATTTTGTTGGAGATATCAATGCCGCGTTATATAGAAAAACTCGAAATGATGAATATTACCTGTATCGTAGCCAGAAGCACTCTTGTGTTTCCCTTTATCCCCATGAGCCTCGAGATCTTTGGCGACGAGGATATCGATGCCTGCGAGAAAGCGAGCGATAATCAGGAATATATTTTTATACTTGCACAGAAGGACCCTGCCATAGAAGAGGTAGTGGCGGATGATCTTTACGATGTGGGTACCGTTTGCCGTATCAAGCAGTTTATAAGACTTCCCGAGGGCACTGCCCGCCTTACCGTTGAGGGTGTATACCGTGCCAAGGTGCTGGATCTCGAAAAAACAGATGGCGTATGGTATGCTGAGGTCATGACCAAGGCTATCAATGTAAACGAAAATACCGCTAAGGCTCAAGCTCTTATGCGTGAGGTGGAGCTTCAGTTTGAGGAGTTCAAGCGGTTCAACCCTAAACTTTCGGGTGAGATAATTACCGCCGTCGGTGCTATCAAGGAACCCGGACTACTCTGCGATTTTATAGCATCAAATGTACTTGTTTCCTTTCCGGATAAGCAGGCTGTTCTTGAGGTGTTTGATCCTATCAAGCGTCTTGAAAAGCTTGCCGTTATTATGGGCAGAGAGATCAAGCTTCTGTCTACAGAGCTTAATATACACAACAAGGTCCGTCAGCAGATAGAGGACAATCAGAGAGAGTATTATCTGCGCGAACAGCTCAAGGTGATTCAGAACGAGCTTGGTGAGGGCGGAGGTGACAGCGAGATAGATGAATATGATGAGATGATATATAACGCTCATCTTCCTGAAACTGTTGAGGCTAAGCTCTTGAAGGAGCTTAAAAAGTTAGCTAAGACCCCTTATGCTTCATCTGAGGCTGCTGTTATCAGAGCCTATATAGAAACATGCCTTGAGATACCCTGGAACAAGGTAACCGAGGATAGGGATGATATAGAAAATGCTGCAAAGATCCTTGAGGATGACCATGACGGTCTTGACAAGGTGAAGGAAAGAATTCTTGAATTTCTTTCGGTAAAGAAGCTCAACCCCAAGCTGAATAATCAGATCCTTTGTCTTGTAGGTCCTCCCGGTACGGGTAAGACATCCATATGCGAGTCTATCGCCCGTGCACTTGAGCGTAAATATGTGAGAGTTTGTCTCGGGGGTGTCCGTGACGAGGCTGACATCAGAGGCCATAGAAGAACCTATATCGCATCTATGCCCGGCCGTATAGTCAACGGACTTGTTCAGGCAGAGAGCCGTAACCCCCTTATGCTTCTTGACGAGATAGATAAGCTTACCCGCGATTCTCACGGAGACCCATCCTCGGCACTGCTTGAGGTGCTTGATTCCGAGCAGAATAAGCATTTTCGCGATCATTTCGTTGAGATGCCTATCGATCTGTCAGATGTTCTGTTTATTGCAACTGCCAACAGTCTTGACACTATTCCGAGACCTCTCCTTGACCGTATGGAGATAATCGAGCTTGATATATACAACAGATATCAGAAGCTTGATATAGCAAAGCACCATCTAATACGCAAGCAGTTAAAGAAGCATGGATTAAACGGCAGACAGCTCCGTATTACAGATGAGGCTCTCTTTGAAATAATCGACAGCTATACTCACGAGGCGGGTGTGCGTAACCTTAATCGCGAGATCGCTTCCGTCTGCCGTAAGGCTGCGAAACGCATCGTTACAGGCAAGTGCAAGAGCTGCACCGTTACGGTGAAAAATCTTCACGAGTATCTTGGTTCAAAGAAGATAAGCGACCGTAAGATCTCTGATACGGATCAGGTCGGAATCGTAAACGGACTTGCATATACACAGCTCGGCGGTGATATACTCAAAATTGAGGTTGCCGCAATGAAGGGAACGGGTAAGCTTGAGCTTACCGGCTCTCTCGGTGATGTAATGAAGGAGTCTGCAAGAGCAGCCGTTACCTGCATCAGACAGAGATGTGATGCTCTCTGCATAGATTCTGATTTCTATAAGGACATGGATATACATATTCATGTACCTGAGGGTGCAGTTCCAAAGGACGGTCCCTCTGCCGGTGTTACTATGGCGGTGGCTCTTGCAAGTGAACTTACGGGCAAAAAGGTTAGACGCGATGTCGCAATGACCGGTGAGATCACCCTTCGAGGTAATGTGCTTGCCATCGGTGGACTGAAAGAAAAATCCATGGCTGCTCTCAAAGCAGGTGTGAAGACTGTACTTATCCCCCGTGAAAATCTCCGCGATCTCGAAGAGGTCGATAAAACAGTAAAAGAGGGTATAGAATTTATTGCCCTCGACAGTATAGACGATGCCCTGAAGGCGGCATTGACAGAGGAATAATTATGGCACTGAATATTCAGAATGTAAAATTAGAGATGACAGCAGGACTTAAAAGTCAGTTTCCCAAGAACAACCTGCCTCATCTTGTGTTCTCGGGACGTTCAAACGTAGGAAAAAGCTCTCTTATAAATACTCTTTTAGGTAGAAATAAATTAGCTCGAGTTTCCTCCGCTCCCGGTAAGACCATCACTATAAATTTTTATAATGTTGACAACAAGTT
>JAZNKU010000233.1:0-2414 GCA_045578685.1 Eubacteriales bacterium | reverse complement strand
TCTCAACTATATCTCCGCACATATCCGCCGGTATCCTCTTGATACTATCAACGATAGCATCTATAAGCGCTTTGAGAGGAGGCTCAAAAACGCCAACTATATCTTCAGTGGCAACACTCATTTTCAAGCGGTTGCCGGTAAGGGACAACGTTCCCTCAATATCTATGCTATCATTAGGTCTTCCCTTCCATACTGCGCCAAGCCTCTCTTTGATCGCTCTGGCAACCTGCAAGGAGATATTGACGTCACCCTGCTTCAGTATGTAATCCTTGACCGCCTTATCAAAATTCTCGCCGCCTATCGCACTCTTGGAAAGGTGAATTATCTCACCCTTGTGCATAACCGCTATCTCTGTGCTCTGCGCACCGACGTTCACCGAAATAACACTGATAGACGGAGAATATCCCGCGCCTATGACTGCCGCAACCGATCTTGCAACAGATAGTGAAGTATCAACTCCCGCCTCGGTAAGCATAGCAAACAGTTCCTTCTCCTGCTTTGGAAGAAAGTCCGAGGGGATACCGATTATGCATCGGATATTTTCCGCAGGCTTAACAGCCTTTATAGCGTTATTGATGATCTCTTGGGTGAGCTGCTGATCAAAGAGTATACCATTTTTAAAGGGTCTGACCAAAATGCCGTCTGCGCCGCCTATCGCTTCACCATCGGAATTAACCGCCTCGCTACCTACGGAAATGACACGACGAGCATCAGGTCTTGCGTTCTTATATATCAAAGCAACGGACGGCTCTCTGTATATTTCAGCCATAACGTCACTCAATGTGATATTTGCGTAACCTAAATCAAGTCCTATTTTGGTTACCATGCCATACTCCTTTCTAAGCGATAATAACGCGTGAGTCGAATCAAAAAGGCTTTACCAGCACATTCGGAGTCAAAAAACACTACATCAAAATAATTGTACCATATCTTGCGATGAAATGCAAGTGAATTTTAAATAAAAAGAAAATAAAATTAGGAGTTTTTTAATCTTTGAGAGAGAGTTGTATATCTCAATACTTCTCTGTTATTCCTGACCATTCTTTCCGGAATATCGCTTCTTCCAACAAGAATAACCATTCTTTTTGCTCGGGTAACCGCTGTGTATAGCAGATTTCTTGTCATAAGCATAGGGGGACATGAGTACATAGGGATTATTACTACGGGATACTCACTTCCTTGACTCTTATGAACGGTAATAGCATATGACAGCTCAAGCTGATCAAGATTCTCGAAATCATACCTTACAAATCTGTCGTCAAACCAAATGTTTAAAACCTCGTTTTTGAAATCTATGCTCTCGATAACACCGATATCACCGTTGAATATACCAAATCCGCCAAGACCGTTCTTTTCCCATTCAACCTCATAATTGTTTACCACCTGCATTACCCGGTCTCCCTCTCGGAAGATCGTGCCGTGCGATGCCTTTTCCTTTTTGAACGTTGCTTTGGGGTTGACTCGTTCTTGCAGCGTATTGTTTAAAAGCTCGACTCCGCCCGCTCCTTTTTTTGATGGAGATATGACCTGTATTTGATCTCTTATTTCTGTACCGTATTTCCTTGGTAAACGGTTAATTATAAGATCAGCGACGGTATCGGATATCTCCCTCTCGTTTTCCCTTCTCACAAAGAAGAAATCATTGTCGGTAACGTTTAAGGTCGGCACATTTCCGCTGTTTATTCTATGAGCGTTAGTGACGATGAGGCTCTCTTTTGACTGACGGAAAATCTCGGTGAGCCTTACGGTATCAACTGCGCCCGAGGAAATAAGATCTTCAAGCACGTTTCCTGCGCCAACGCTGGGCAGCTGATCTGAGTCACCTATCAGTATTAGTCTGCTGCCTCGCTTCATTGCCTGTACAAGCGCATTCATCAATGACAGATCCATCATCGAAGCCTCGTCGACTATAATTACCCTTTCATCAAGTGGATTTCTTGAGTTTCTGTTAAACTTAACTTCATCACCCACTCCACGCTCCATCTCCAGCAATCGATGAATGGTTTTGGCTTCTTCAGCCGTTGCTTCACTCATGCGCTTAGCCGCGCGTCCCGTAGGAGCAGCAAGTGCTGTCTTGAAATCAAGGTCGTTGAATATTGATATAATTCCCTTTACAACCGTTGTTTTTCCCGTTCCGGGACCGCCGGTAATAACCGTTACTCCACCGTTGATGCACCTGAAGATAGCTTCACGCTGCTTATCGGCATACTTTACGCCAATCCTGGACTCAACCTTCTGTATAAGTGACGCTATATCCACGGTAGAAAGCCGAATTACTTCTTTTGAAAGCGCAGAAAGCTTCTTGGATATATATTCCTCTCTGTAATTGACCTCCCAAGTCATTACGTACTCTATACCGTCACATCTGTATGAGCATATTTCGTCATCCGATATAAATCCGTCAATTTTAGACG
>JAZNKU010000232.1:0-4830 GCA_045578685.1 Eubacteriales bacterium | reverse complement strand
TGCAGTTGCTTGCTTTTTGCGAAATCCTTCTCTGTCGTACTTAGTACGCCGACGAAAAGGATTTCACAAAATATCCACTTCGTTTCTCAGCCTCTGGTCAGTTTGATGACTTTGTCATCAAACTGAGAAGCTTTCCGTTTGGAAAGCTTCTTTGTTATATTTCTTTTGTGGAATTAAGCAGACACAGCATCCATGCCGCAAACTCGATAACGATAGCGGCGGCGGGGGTGATGTTAAGTAAAAATACGAGAGCGATAAGAGCTAACTTTTCAACGCCGAGGCAGATGATGTTCTGCATGAACACACCTCTGTGATGCTGTCCCGTGCGGATAGCTCCTGCTATACGCTCGATGCTTGAGTCAAGGGCAGTCGCCTGAGCCTTGGGAGAGAAGAAGCCTAACGCCAGCTTGAAGGAGGGATTGGGGTCTGCTTCAAGTCTTGCCTTGTTGCGGTAGAGCACAGCATCCTCTTTTGCGTGTCCGCCCGTTGCGAGCAACGCCCTTGTTTCTTCGATCCTTGCGCGTACCTCGTCGGATACGGGCTCGTTTGCGGTAACGGTCTGGAGCTTTCCGCTCTGCTCGAGAGCCGTTATATCGGTAAATATTACGCCTCTTCTTCTTGCACTCACAAGAGCGTTGCGGTTAAGCAGGGGAAGTGTGCTTACCAGACCCATTGCAGGGGATGCAACGAGGATAACCGACGCCTGATTTACTGCCAGACGAAAGTCCTTGGTAGCGATAATAATGATCAGGAAGAATACTACCGCCAGAGCATATACCGCGATCTCAAAAAGCTTTGCCCATCCGCTTATTTTTTTCTGCAGTCTTGAGGGCGTCTGTGCCTTTCTCGTGCGGTAGTCTATAAGTGCGGCAAGAGATTCCTTTGCGGTCTTCATTGCCTTTACGGTAAGCTTACCGGCCTGTACTATACCTCCCGAGAAGCAGGGAGAGCCTGCCTTGGAGGGACGAAGCGCGCCTTTGCCGAAAATATTGGTGTAGTCAAGCTCAGCTTCGCCGTTTATTACGGTACAGTCGCAGGGAATTATGTCTCCTGCCTCAAGCACCAGTATCTGTCCGGGAGCTACCGAGCCTACCGATACACGGGCGATCTTGCCGTTGGCAAAGCTCTTTGCATAGGGAGCACTTATTCTTGCAGCATCCTCTATACGGAGGCTTGCCTTCTTCGATACCATATCAAAGAAGTATTCGGCTGCGGAGAAAAATGTCATGGTCATCGCCGCATATGCCAGCTTGCCGGTTATGATAAGCCCCAAGCCTACTATGATGCCCGTCAGGTGTCTGTTGATATATACCTTCTTATAAAACTCCTCCATATAAAGCATGGTAAGATCTGCACCGAAGAAGAGTATGGGTATAAGCGCTAACAGATATTTAAGAGCATTGGGCATGGGAGGTATCATGGTGATAAATGCGATCACCAGACCTACGATGTAATAAAAATGTTTATTCTTAAGCTTCATAACGACCCTTTCTTACATTGTAATATATATACATTTTCTCACATTTGGAGAAAATTGTCAAGCCCTTACAAATCTACGGTCTCGCCGTCGTATCTGAATTCCTTTGAAACCGAACCGTTTTCGTTTCTGAAGATATGTGCCTTTGCCTTGGGATCACTTGTTAAAACAGAGAATTTTCCGTCTATACCCACAAGGGCACAGCAGTCCTCAAGACCGATACCGCACAGTGCTTCCGTCTGCATCCAACGGTTAAGGGAAGCGTCTCTGTGGGGGTTGAAATGAGGGGAATGGATGGCGGGAATTATGCCGGTGCCGTGCATACGGCAGTAGTCCCAGTTCTCCTCGTGATAGGAAAGCGAGTCGGTATGTCCTATCTCAAACCAGCATATAGAGCCTGCCGAGATACCCGAAAGAACGATATCCTTGTAATATGCCTTACGCATATAGTGGTCTACATTATACTTTTTCCACACATCCATAAGCAGAAGCGCATCTCCTCCGCCTGCAAAGATGTAGTCGGCAGAGAATATCTTTTCCTGTATCTCGTCGTCCGAGGGGTTCTCGGAGATAAGGCAGAGTATATCGTATTTTGAAACTCCGAAGCCCTTAAAATAATCTGTCATAAGGTCTCTTTCCTCGTCGTTTGATGCGGTGGGGATATAGAGCACCTTGGGATCATATTTTCCCGTCAGATCAAGTGCGTATTTATCAATTCTGTCTATCTCGCGGCGGGTAAACTCGCCGCCGCCCAAAGTTACTATCTTGCTCATTATCCTAACCTCTGTCCGTTCATTCTGAGTTTAAATTCAAGACCAAGCCGTGTTGCAGCCTTTTTACAGAGCAACATTCTGCCCAAGAATATTTCAAAATAACTCATTACCGAGCTGTACTCGTCTTCAATTATAAGGTCTAATTCCACATATCCGTTGTCTGTGTCGATATACACGTTTGAGGACTTGACCGAATAGTTCACACGGTCGTGAATGTCAAAGCCGGTCTTGTCGGTGTTTCTTACTCTCGAGCGTCTTACGTCTGTTTTGTCTGCAAGAATAAGCGCCGCCGCGATATGGTTTACAGGCTCGGCTGTGCCCTCGTCGTGGTTTCCGATGGCTGTTGTAATCGTGGCTATCTCATCGGCAGGGAACCCTAAATTGTCAAGGATACGGAACGCCATTACCGCACCGCTCTGAGCATGCTCGGTACGGTTTACAAGGTTTCCGATGTCGTGAAGATATCCCGCAATCCTTGCCAGTTCTATATCTCTGTCCTCATAACCCAATGCCCTGAGGATATATGCCGCAGTTTCTGCGACCTTTGTTACATGGGCAAAGGAATGCTCGGTGTAACCGAGAGCTATAAGCGACTCATCCGCTTTCTGTATATAGGTATTTACAGCTTCATTTTTTTTGATCTCTTCAAAGGTCATTCTTATCACCTCA
Source organism: Eubacteriales bacterium (assembly GCA_045578685.1). GTDB lineage: Bacteria > Bacillota > Clostridia > Oscillospirales > CAG-272 > RGIG7300. Next base: position 1,911 of record JAZNKU010000232.1, on the reverse strand, counting down.
GCTACAGTATAACAGAAATCTTAATTTATTTCAATATCATATTGCATTGTTGGGATTTTTCTGTTAAAATACATAATCGTGAGGTGATGACGGTGAAGAATAAAAAATCTGTTTTAGGTATAGTTTTGGTATTGGCAGCAGGTATACTCTGGGGATTTTCGGGTTTTTTTGTAAATCTTCTTAAGCCCAGAGGGGTGACCTCACCCCAGATAGGCGTTATGCGTCTCGGATTTACCTTTATTCTCATGCTTCTGTGGGCGGCGTTTTGCAGACGCGATGTTTTTGTTGCTCCCAAGCGCTGCTACAAATATTTTGCGGGAGCAGGAGCTCTCGGTATGGTGGGCAGCACCGTGTTCTATTTCTACGCTATCGAGATGACCTCTATGGCTGTGGCGGCTGTGCTTATGTATACCGCGCCTATCATAGTTGTCGTTCTGTCTATATTTATATTCCGCGAGCATCTTACCCTTCTTAAGAGTGTTTGCTGTATAGCGTCCTTCTTAGGTGCGGGTCTCGTTTCCGGAATCGTCGGCGGTGTAGGCAACATTTCGGTGCCCGGTCTTCTTTTAGGCTGTGCGGCAGGCTTTTCCTACGCGCTCTACAGCGTTTTTTCCTCCCTTGCTCTTATGAGAGGAGCAAAGCCTCTGTCCATCACGGTGTATGCTTTTGGCTTTGCGACCCTTGCTATGATTCCCTTCGGTAACATCCCTTCTCTTATCACAAAGATAGCTGCTGATCCCGTTATAGTTCTTATATCTCTCGGACAGGCTCTGGTAAGCTGTCTTGCACCTTATGTTCTTTATACCATAGGTCTTAAGTTCACCGATGCCTCTAACGCGTCCATTATGTCTACCGTGGAGCTCGTTGCCGCAACCGTGATAGGCTTCGTTGCTTTCGGCGAGACGGTAAGCATACCCGCTATCATCGGTATAGTGCTGGTTATCGGCTCGGTAGTAATGCTGAATGTAAGACTTCCGCACAAGCATAAATAATTTCATCCAAAGTATTGACAAACTGTTAATAAAGTGTTATTATGTTTATATATTCAAACCGATGAGTAAGAGTAGTAGCATTGGTGTCGTGCCTATAGAGAGTTCCCGACGGTGGAAGGGGAACGGCACAGCCTGTGTGAATGGACTTACGAGGGCGACCTGAGGGTGCGAAGAGGGGCAAAGGAAAGACGGATGCCGCTTTTTGTTCCGGTAGGGAAGACGCGGTCCGCGCGTTACAGCGGTGAGCATATGACGGTATGCGATATTTGTGCTGTTTGGGTGGCACGCAAGGCTTGGTCTTGTCCCAAATATGGGATAAGGCTTTTTATTTTTGACAATACAAAGGAGAAGATATAAAATGGAACTTAACGGTGTAAATTTTGATACTTATTTTAATAACTATCCCGACAAGGACGGATACTTCGGCAGATACGGCGGCGTATTTATCGAGGAAAAATTAAAGGCGGCAATGGAGGAGATAACCGAGGCTTATTTCTCTATCTGTCAGTCAAGAAAGTTCATTGCGGAGCTCCGCCGCATCAGAAAGGAGTTTCAGGGCAGACCTGCTTGCGTATCTCACCTTGAGAGACTGTCCGACTACTTAGGCGGCAAGGTTCAGCTTTACGCAAAGCGTGAGGACTTAAACCATTCGGGTGCACATAAGCTCAACCACTGTATGGGTGAAGCACTTCTTGCAAAGTACATGGGCAAGAAGAAGATAATCGCAGAGACAGGTGCAGGCCAGCACGGTGTTGCTCTTGCTACCGCTGCGGCTTACTTCGGTCTTGAATGCGATATCTATATGGGTTCTGTTGACATCAAGAAGCAGGCACCCAATGTAGCCCGTATGAAGATACTTGGTGCAAATGTGGTCGAGGTCACCCACGGTCTTAAGACCCTTAAGGAAGCGGTTGACGCT
>JAZNKU010000231.1:0-7978 GCA_045578685.1 Eubacteriales bacterium | reverse complement strand
CGCCGAGAAAGGCAGCACACTGGAAGGATTCCTGTGAAACAACCGGAAAAACAACCTTGTTCTGCAAGTTGAAGACTGTCGGAGCAAGCGACTTTTTTCCGATACCAACGGGTATATTCTTCATATCGCCGCATGACTCCTTCACATCTGCATACTTTACTATTGCAGGAAGTACGGGAATTCTCTTTGCGTGGCTCTTTGCTAAGGATTCAAGCTGTATACAGAACTCCTTGAGACTGTCGTATATATCATCTGCCTCAATACTGTAAGCAGTCTGAAATTCATACACTCTGTCAAGTCCGACCAGACCTCTGCCCTTATATTTGGAAGGAACAAGGCCGTCGGTCTTTCCCACAATCACAGAATAATCAGATGCATCGTTAAGCTGCATAGCTATCGTGATCTTGAAGTTCTGTGCTGTTACATAACGCACAGCATTGGTATTGCTTGCTGTAACAGCAAAATATATTCCGTATTTCACTCCGTCACGCGATAGAAGTGCAAAAGATTCCATAAGATCTTCATACTGCTCTGTAAATCCCGCGTAGTTGTTCATAAGAATTACTATGTTAGGTACAGTTCTACCACTATTCTTACAGAAGCTTGCATAATCTCCGCCAAATTCTGAGAAGAGATTTCTTCTGCGTTCTACTTCCTTATGAAGCATTTTAAAGAAATTATAGGTCTTTTCTGTATCCGATGAAAGCATCACACCGCCTACCTGTGGTGCTTTTTCAAACACCTTCAAGGTTTCTGAACCAAAATCCATAATATACAAATTAAGCTCGTCCGCCGTGTGATTTTTAAGTAATGAATAAGCTATAGTGGTAAGCATTGTTGTCTTACCATTACCGGTAGATCCGTATATCAGACAGTTACCCTCTGCCGAGAAAGGTATTGTAAGGAGACCCTGTTTTTGATTAAAAGGATCGTCATATTCTCCCACAACAGGGCAAAGAGTTGTACCACACGACCTGAAACCGTATTTTTGCTCAAGATCATTAACATAGATCTTATCAGGAATCGGAGGCAGCCAAAGCGGTCTTGCCGTAATTTCCTCCTCCATCGCCAGATCGGACAGGTATTTTACGACAGATACGATCTGCTTAACCTTATTACCACCGTTTACTACCTTCTTTGCGGGTTTGACATTCATCATAACGCGGCCAAGGTGGTCAACAATCTGAATGCTGTTATCAACAGACTTCTCTACCGTTTCGGTAGGAATGTATTCCGCACCGCACCATGCTGACTGACCTAATGCGAAAAGCTCGTTAAAGCCAACCTGCAAATAGAAGCGTCCTGTTTGAGAAAGTTCCGCAGCATCCGGACACTTAATCATATCCTGGCTGTCTGCCTTCTCCTGAACCTTAAGACAAACTCTAAACTTGCTGTTGCTCCAGATCTGATCATCTACAACACCACTGGGCTTCTGTGTAGCAAGAATGAGGTGAACACCGAGGCTTCGTCCGATACGGGCAGCGCTAATAAGCTGCTCCATGAATTCGGGCTGTTGGGTCTTAAGCTCAGCAAACTCATCGGAAATGATAAACAGATGAGGAACCGGCTCTGTCACTACCTTATCTCTATATAGCTGCTGATACTTATATATGTCCATGGTTCCCTCATTGGAAACCTTTCTTGCATAATTGAATATAGCCTGTCTGCGGCGAAGTTCACTCTGAATGGATATCAGAGACCTCTTGACTGCTGCTCCGTCCAGGTTTGTAATAGTACCTGCAAGATGCGGAAGCTTGATGCCTCTCTCCTCGTCCTCAAATGCACCTGTAAGCCCGCCACCCTTATAGTCAATCAGGATAAATGATACCTCATCGGGATGGTAATTTACTGCAAGTGAAAGTATATAGGTTATTATAAATTCCGATTTTCCCGAGCCTGTCATACCAGCCACAAGTCCATGGGGACCATGGAACTTTTCATGAAGGTCCAAACTGAAAGTTTCGCCGTTGGAATCGACACCGACAGGAGTCTGGAGAGTCTTGGTTGGGTTGTTCTCTTTCCATCTTGTAAGAGAGTTCAGATGCTCTATCTTGGCAACATTGAACATTTCCATAAAAGTAATCATATTGGGAAGAGAATATCTCTGACTGCTCAGATCAAGCTGAATATTTGCTATCTTTTCAGATACCGAATCAAGTGCTCCCTCGTTGATAACATCGGGAACGAACCCCTGACTTTTACCGGTTGTATCGCTTCTGTCAAATACACATGAACTGTTTCCCGAAACATAAATAACAGAACCGGTTTCCTTGGGAAGATCGTTTAATGCGTCAGCAGTATATATAATACTGAAGCCTCGATTGTTCTTATATCTGATAAGCTGATCAAGGGCTTCGCACTTCTCTGCAAGCTTTTTATTGGCAGCTATAATCACATAATAGGGAGAATACTTGGTATATTCCTCACGGCTGTCATCCTCTCTGACAGCGATGTTGTTTTCTATGTAAGACGAAAGCTCCTTTACCTCATCATTGTTAGTCGCAAAAAATCTTATACTCTTTTCGTTATTCCAAAAATGAGGAATGAACTTAACAAAATTCCATTCTTTTTCATTATCGTCCGCTATAAGGATTATCTTAAGTTCATCGTAACTGTGAAGAGCGATCATCTGAACTATCATGTTTTTAATAAGGTTCTTGACCTGTCCGCGCTCGCCGTACATACCTGATATATACTTTTCGGTAAGAGATACGCTTATTGGAACATTGTTGAGAAGTTTGGGCTCGTCGCCGAGAGAAAGCATAGCATCCTGAAGGTTGTCCTCATCCATTGAAAATTTCTTTTCGGGACAAGCAACGTCACTCTCAAGCGGAAGTGTTCCGATACCAAGTCTGAGCTTCATAAAGTCCTGATGCTCATATGCTCTTTCCCAGAGATTGGCTTTTTCTTCATATATACGGGCGAAGCACTCCTCCGGAGATACAAGATTCTCAGAAAGTATATCACTCTGCTCTTTGCACTTACGCTTTATCTCGTCTCTTATTTCATCGAGATAGGCCAAATATTTCTTTTGTCTCTTCTCTTCGTTTATAACCTTCTGCTTTTTCTCGTACCGCTTTGTAAGTACAGGCCACATAACCGTGCCAAGAAGCATGCTGACCGACATAATAAGGGTTGGCAATGCCTGTGATATATTACCACCGTTAGAAATAACATTACTAAGGGTGAGAAGACCCGTGCTTATAGATGTCATCGCCATAGTTATTGAGGGTCCTAACATCAATGCAAGCGGGACACTCTCAATTTTCTGCAACTGTGGCGGAGGGTCTATTTTGATAACAGAATGCTCTATTTCTCTGAAGAATCTTGGTGATCTGTAAAAATGAGAACTCTCAGGAAGCTCAAAGCGCTGATTACTTTCCTGTACCTGCTGGGGCTGATAATGAGCGAGATTGGAAGATTGTAGAGATAAATTTCCGTCGGGGTTGTTGATAGCAAAGTAATTATTACCAATTACTATCTTCAATCCCATTATAAAAATCATATCACCGGAGCACAGGTTGGCAAAATTGACACGGTATCCGTTTACATAAGTACCGTTTGTGCTGTTAAGATCGGTTATCGACCAGGTTTTGCCATCATATGCAAGCTGTGCGTGTTTTCCGGATACGAACCCGTTTGCATAATACAAATTACTGGTACTATTGCGACCGATAACGAGGGTGTCGGGTCTGCCAATAACGATTTTTGAAAACATTTGCCTTGTTGGGTCCAAACTTTCGGCAAAAAGTGTAATCCTTTCGTTTGAATTATGATACTTCAGGCTCAGGAAGCACATATGCTGTACCTGTGCAGATGAGATTGGCTTGCCCTGAGAGTCAAGCACCGTTACAAGCTTGTTGCTCTTAACAACCCAGACTCCGTCTATCGCTTCTATGCTTATAAACTCCCGATACTTACCTGTATCGTCAATATCAGTCAGCCAGTACTGACCCTTTACCTTATCCGGAAGAGTCAGGCTGAACATCTGTTTATCCTTGATAAGATTAACTATCAAAAACTTTCACCTCTTTTGAACTGAATAATTTTCTGAGATGCTTATATGGAGAAAATAAAATCCTCGTTTGCAAACTTGATCTTATCACCGTTTGCTATCTTTACCTTGACATTACTTGCAATCATATTACCGTTTACATATGTATGATTGGTAGAGTTAGTGTCTTCAACGAAAAATTCACCGTTTTCGATATGGAGATTTGCGTGGCTGCGGCTGATCGCAGTATTATCGGCTATAAAATAGTCTACGTAGCTCTTTTCTTTACCGATGCGGAAAACAGGCTTGTTAATACTGATACGTTCACCGGTCTTGACCCTTACAAGGTAGGGATCGGCTACTGCAGGTTCTGCACCGAGAACTGTAGTTTCACCTACCGCCATCATAGGACTGAGTACTGTTGTTTCATTAAAGCTGTTCTGAACGGGAACAGGTTGAATTGCAGGAGTCTGCACAGGTGTGGTAAACGGCTGGCCGGAAGGAGTAGGATTAATAGGAGGTACGTTACCCGAACCCATTCTGCCAACAGTCTGACCGGGTATAGATTGTGCAGGGGTAGGCTGCACGGGAACGGCATTTACTTTATTCTTCTCTTTCTCCTCTTTCTTCGCCTGCTTCTGTTGCTTATAAAGTTCAGCATTCTCTTTGTTATAGTTAGCAAGCAGACCGAAGAATGTCATCTTCTTTTCGCCATCATTTGTGATTTTGGGTTCTTTGGGTGCCTTTTGAGGTTTGGGTTCTTTTTCCTTCTTTGACGCCGGTGAGGGAGGAACCGGAACACCGGGAACCGAAACAGGTCGCTGCTGTCCGGGAATAGCAAATCCGGCATTAGGCTGATTTTTTGCCGGTGTGTCGGGACGATTGAACAAGCCTGCAGGTGCAGAAGCCGGTGTTGGATTCATGTTATTTACGGGAGGCACAGCCATGTTCACAGGAGGCGTCTGAGGTGCCGGTTTAACTGTAGGTGCGGAAGATACCGTAGGAGTTATAGGCGCAATCACAGGGGTTACGGGAGGAGGGGTAACCGGTGCAGCAGGTGTTACAGGCGGAACAACAGGCGATACGGATGCCGCCGCAGGCTCTGCCTTGGGAGTCTGAAGACCCGGCATATCATCAATCGATATCGTAGAATCAAACGAAGATATCGAGGGTGCCGAAGAAACAGCAGGCGCAGGTGAAACAGGGGCAGGCGCCACAGCGGGAGCAACAGAAATTGCGCTTAACTGCTTTACCAAATCAGAAAAGCTGTACACATTAAATGAAGGTCCGCTCACACAGCCCAAGAGCTGAGTAATATATCCTGTATCCTCATTAATATCAAAAGATGCCGTCTCAAGTATGTTCTTAAAGAACTCCGCTATCTCTGCATTTATATCCTTATCGTTTACTACAGGGAGGCATATCATGGCAGTTTCACAGTTGGATACATTCAGGAACACATGCCCGGGAATTACTGAAAAGCAATTCTGATCGATCATGTATTCATCTGCAGAGCAGATAGCGTCAAGAATATGCGTAAATGCGCTCAACGCTCTCTGTCTGTTAAGATTGCCGCCGAAGAAACGGTCCGCTGAAATCTTAGCAGAAATGTTGTACTTAAGGAATCTCTGACCGTTCATCTCAGTGTAGAGAACGGGAGCAAGACCCGCAATATGATTGTTGGTAAGCATGCCGAGGGTGAGAGCATCAAGCTGCTCTCCCGCCTCAAGTTCGCAAACCAGATATGTAATTGCACCTTGTGTTTCGTATGTAAAATTCATGGTATTAATTTCCTTCCTAAAGTTATTCAATGTACATAATATACGCCTGCGGAATTAGTGTTACAGTAATTCCTACAGCTACCGGTACGTCCGTTACTATCTAATTTGTGTTCTATACACCATATTGATCTTCCTATAAGCATATCACATCCAGTCCAATATCTTCCGGGAGATTCGACATACCTGTAACCATTATGCCTGAGGAATACGCCGCAATCCACACAAACTATACATCTGCATAAATAAGTTTTTGCACCTGAAAAATGGAAATCGAGTTGTCGTGCACTAATACGGTGATCCATGCCACAATTACCAGCTCTATGATAGTTACACCCACCCCAATTGCCGTATACATCAATATCGTTATACACCGCTGTATATGCGGAAAAGCCGTTCCATCCCTTGAATACAACACCTATATGCTTAGGGTCGGGAGGCATATTACCACCTAAGCTACTTCCCTTGTTTACAGTTTTGACAGCATAAAGCGCACCTGAATAGGTATAGAATCTAACCGTCCTTGTTGCACTCTCATAACAAGCAACATAAGTAATGTCATTTGCTGGCACGTTAATAACAACCCTGTTGGCAGTGCTGATATAATTATTCTGACCAACTATTCTCCAGCCCTTGAATAAATATCCGCTAACATTCGGAGCCTCCAATGTAACAGCATCTCTGTAATAGGCTCTTACAGACTGTTTAATAGAGCCGTTATAGGACAAATACGCCCCTGACGGACCTCCTTCGGTTATTACAGAAACATTATACGAATTTCTCGTAAATAATGCTGTACATGTATATGTCTGATCTATCCTCTGAGAAAAAGAAGCAGTTGTTTTCGTTACACGCTTATTGTCATTATGACTTAATACCGTCCATTTAGAGAATGAATATCCGGGATTAGGTGAGGCACTTATATTGGCAGTACTGAGATACTTATATACACCTGCTCCGCTGACAGTGCCCGCATCAGACGGTGATGCAATAAGATTCATACCAAATTCACTGGGTTCAAATACAGCAACATATTCTGCGGCGCCCGTAACGGTAACTGTTCTCGGATTTGACGTATTTCCGTCAGTCCATTTTGAAAACTTATAACCGTAATTAGGAGTTGCGGCAATCTGGATTTCTGTTCCGAATTTATAATTACCTCCACCTGAAGCCGATCCCATGATTGGATTTTCAGCTCTTGTGATTACTCCAAAAAGTATCTCTCCAAAGGTCTTTGCTCTTGCTGCTTTTGTAACGGGAATTTCTTTCATTCCCATTACTGGAAATTTAAACTTGATTGTATAATTTGCAAAAACTATTACATCATTACTGCTAAGATCGATCTTAGACCCCGATAAATCAACACCTGCTAAGCCATTCTTAATACCTAATCTCTTTAGCGATGCATCTGCATTACTTTCATTATTAGCCAATGCAGATATAAATTTTTCTCTGACCACTGCAGGAATATCAGCAGATCTCAGACTGACAAAACTATCTACACTGACATCAGATGAGTTGTCAATCTCTTTTGCCAATCGGGCAATATCGGCTTCGTCTCCATATAACGCCGTTTCACGTAGATACGATTCCATTGCTGTCGCATCAGCCGACTGTATAACCGCGTGGCTTACCAAGTTTTGTGCACTGTAAACCTGCGCGAAACTCAACAGAAACAGTATGAACATCATAATAACAGTTAAGACTATAGAAGCTTCTACTGACAATATACCTTGATCTCTTTTCTTCATAAAAACCGCCTTAATAACCAACGTACTTAATGCTACTAAATTCTACGCCATTTAAATTAGATTCGGAACCCAAAGATATTATGGGCAATATCGTATTCAAATTTGCTTTACATTCAACGCGACAATATGTATTTTGTTCACTCATAAGGAAATCTACAGGCTCATTCTTTATATATTGCTGATCGTATCTCATCTCAAGTTGAATGAGATCTGCAATACGCAGCATTTTTTGAGAATTCGGAACCAACCACAGTGCCATAGCCATAGCATCACGGTAAGTTGATTTGTCAGAGCCTTCAACAAAAAATTCTTCGTCAGCAAGTACGCCTAAAGCCTCCATTGCACTAATAAAACTTCCGGAAGAAAATGCATCTTTAACTACAGCAGGTGTGTCAATGGGCAAAATCTGATTATATTTATAGAAAGGGATCGTTGCATTATAATCTGTCAACAGC
>JAZNKU010000230.1:0-2512 GCA_045578685.1 Eubacteriales bacterium | reverse complement strand
CCATCTTCTCTGCATAGTATGTCTTTGCAACTGCGCCGAACATCTGCTGAGGAGACTTGCAGGTAGAAAGGTTCTCTACCATTTCAGGGAAGTAGTGCTCGCAGAACTTGATCCATCCGGGAGAGCAGGATGTGATCATGGGGAGAGCTCCGCCATTCTGAAGTCTGACGATAAGCTCGTTTGCTTCCTCGATAATTGTAAGGTCTGCTGTGAGGTTCATGTCGTAAACGCCGTCAAAGCCAAGCTTCTTCATAGCGGTTACCATCTTGCCCTCGCAGTCTGTGCCGGGCTCGTAGCCGAAGCACTCACCGATCTGAGCACGGACGGAAGGAGCAGCACAGATGAGAACGTGCTTTGTAGGATCTGCGATTGCTGCAAATACCTTCTCGGAGTCATCTCTCTCGTGGAGAGCGCCGGTAGGACATGCAACGATACACTGACCGCAGTTGATACAAGAAGTATCAGCGAGCTTGCCCTCGAATGCAGTTCCGATATGTGTGTCGAAGCCACGGTCGTTAGCGCCGATAACGCCTACGCCCTGAATGTGAGCACATGCAGCTACGCAACGGCGGCAAAGAACGCACTTGGAGTTATCGCGGATAATAGAAACAGAGGAATCATCGATTGTAGACTCTGTCTTGACACCCTGGTAGTAGTTCTCGTTTACGCCGTAGTCACGGCAGAGCTTCTGAAGCTCGCAGGTTGTGGAACGTACGCAAGAGAGGCACTCCTTATTGTGGTTAGAAAGAAGAAGCTGAAGGTTCATCTTTCTGGATGCGATGATCTTAGGTGTATTTGTAATGATAGACATACCCTCAGTGCAAGGATATACGCAAGCAGTTACCATGCGGTAAGGTCTGCCGCCCTCGGATACCTCAACGAGACACAGACGGCATGCGCCGATCTCATTGATATCCTTAAGATAGCAAAGTGTGGGGATCTCTACCTTTGCAGCTCTTGCTGCTTCAAGAACAGTGGAGCCTTTTGCAACGGCATAGTCCACGCCGTTAATTTTAACGTTAATAGTTTCCATTAGTTAAGTCTCCTTTCTCAACCCTTGTAAATTGCGTTGAACTTACAGCCTGCTACGCATGCGCCGCACTTCACGCACTTGCTCTGGTCGATTGTAAGCGAAGGAAGCTTATGACCGGGAGCGATATAATCTGTCTTTGTGATCGCATTTGCAGGGCAGTTCTTTGCGCACATACCGCAACCGATACACTTCTCCTGATCGATCTTGTACTGTATAAGCTTCTTACATACGCCTGCGGGGCACTTCTTATCAACGATATGAGCGATATACTCATCCCTGAAGTAACGAAGTGTAGAAATAACAGGGTTAGGAGCTGTCTGACCGAGACCGCAGAGAGATGCGCTCTTGATATAGTTGCAAAGCTCTTCCATGCGATCAAGATCCTCAAGCTCACCGTTACCGGAGATGATCTTATCGAGGATTTCAAGCAGACGTCTTGTACCAACACGGCAAGGTGTGCACTTACCGCAGGACTCATCAACGGTAAAGTCGAGGAAGAAGCGTGCAATGTCAACCATGCAGTTGTCCTCGTCCATAACGATAAGTCCGCCGGAGCCCATCATGGAGCCGATTTCGATAAGGTTATCGTAGTCGATAGGAGTATCAATAAGGTGAGCAGGGATACATCCACCGGAAGGTCCACCTGTCTGAGCAGCCTTGAACTTCTTACCGTTGGTGATACCGCCGCCGATCTCTTCAACAACCTCGCGGAGAGTTGTTCCCATGGGAACCTCAACGAGACCTGTATTTGTGATCTTACCGCCGAGAGCGAATACCTTTGTACCCTTGGACTTTTCTGTACCCATGGATGCGAACCAATCAGCACCCTTCAGAATGATCTGAGGAATGTTTGCATAAGTCTCAACGTTATTGAGAATAGTAGGCTTGCCGAACAGACCCTTTACTGCAGGGAAAGGAGGACGGGGACGAGGCTCGCCGCGGTGTCCTTCAATACTTGTCATAAGAGCTGTCTCCTCACCGCATACGAACGCGCCTGCGCCGAAACGGAGCTGGATATCAAAGTTGAAGCCTGTATCGAAAATGTTATTGCCGAGAAGGCCGTATTCTCTTGCCTGGTTGATAGCGATCTGGAGGCGGATGATAGCGATAGGATACTCTGCTCTTACGTAGATGTAACCTGTGTCGGCGCCGATAGCGTAGCCGGCAATTGCCATAGCCTCAAGAACTGCGTGAGGGTCGCCCTCAAGAACGGAACGGTCCATGAACGCACCGGGGTCACCCTCGTCTGCGTTACAGCCAACGTACTTCTGGCCTGCGGGCTGGTCTGCAGCAAACTGCCACTTAAGACCTGTGGGGAATCCTCCGCCTCCGCGTCCGCGAAGTCCGGAAGCCTTGATTACGTCGATAACGTCCTGGGGAGTCATCTCTGTAAGTACCTTACCGAGAGCCTGATAACCGTCTGTACCGATGTACTCTTCGATGTTCTCGGGGTTGATTACGCCGCAGTTACGGAGAGCA
>JAZNKU010000229.1:0-2636 GCA_045578685.1 Eubacteriales bacterium | reverse complement strand
ATATGCATTCATTGCATCCTTAAAGGATGAATACTCACCGATAATTTCGCCGTCAGCATCGCAAAGTGCTATCGGCATATCTGCACCTGCGGGTGCCTTGTACATATAGTCACCATTTGCTGCAAACACAACAGAGCCGTCGGTAACATCAATATCGGTAACAGTTTCCGTCACCTTGATTTCACCTACATACAAAGGACTTTCCTTTGCACCGTCAGGCTGAAAATCTATATAGAACTTCTGTCTGCGTACACCTGCAAGACCATATTCAGGCTCATAAACAGTGTACTTGTAATTATAGGTTTTCCATTCACCCGGCGTTGTCCTTATGTTGTAATAGCCTCTTTGCGTGTCATGAGTCATATATGTTGTCGACGCATCACACGTTTCTGTTCTTAAAGTAAGCTGTCTCTCTATGGTGTCATACACCTTTACCGCAATATCAAATCTTCTGCCGTAATCCTCGTCTGCAAGATTAGAATCCTTAATCAGTACATTATTTGAAAGAGCATTTCTCTTCGTTACATAGAAGGGATTTGCAGGAACTGTAGGACTGTCAAGCGTCATCCACATCTTAACGGCATCATCTCCGCCGATGCTTGTCAGCTCATAGCCTACCGCTTCGGATATCTTATTACTGCCGACACCTGAGGAAAAATCCTCACTGTAGCGATTGAAAACTCCCGCTTCCTTTGCCTGCTTAATGTAGAATACTACCTCCTCACCGGCTGTCTTATTCTGCATATACTCTGTTATATCGAAGTCATAGTAGCCTTCACCTTTAAGCTGCACCGAGCCTAAAAGCTCTCCGCTTGTTGCCGATGCAGATGCTACAGCATAAATCTCAGCTGTATTTGCTGCTTCCTCTGCTGACGAATAAAATCTCAGCTTAAGTGTGTTAAGAGCAGCATTCTTGCCTGAAAGAGCCTCCATATCGGGAACGGTTGCAGTTATGTAAGCACCGTTTTTACCCCCTGTGAAGGTGCTGTCTGCTTCAACCTCAGACACAGTTTCAAAGGTGTATACATAATCGCTGCCCATAGGAGCACCGTTATCACCCTTTATATCGCCGGGAACTGTAACTGTATAAATATCCCCCGGTAACAATTCCTCATCAGGAGCAAAGGTCCATTCTGTCTTTCCGTAAAGTGCACTCCATTTTCCCGAAGCTCTCGTGCCGTCCGATGCTTCAATTACAACCTTTTCTATTTCATCAGGGCTTACGGGACCGTTAAACTTTACCAATATATCATCGGTCACCTTTACATCAACCGCATTATCTGCGGGAACGGTATATAACACCTTGACAGGTGTGCCCTTTAGATAATAATCCGCAAAATCGAAATATGCTACATAGGTGTCCACGCCGTGCTCGACATCGGGGCCTTTTGCAACCGTATGTCCTAAATCCACATCAAAGGATACCGATGGAATATCAAAAACACGGCAGGCGTTTGTATAAGCATTAACCTCAACCCAGTGATCCTTTAGCGAAAGAGATATAAACATAGGACTATGTCCTTCGGAAACCTCGTCTCTGTTACTGGGGCAGGCACAATATATAAACTGTGCTCCCGAGGGTATTTCCTCACCGTTATAGGTAAGCCAGGGCTGAAGCTCTCCCGCATCAATGGTTGTACCCTTTTCAGAATATGTTTCCTCACCGTTTTTGTATCTCGTCTCACCACTGCTTCCCGGAAGATATCGCATAGAACTCAAATCAACCAATCTCTCGGAAATAGCCTCCTTAAGCTCCTCCTCTGAAAGAGCCGCTGCTTCATCCTTTCCTACAAGCGGCTCACGCATATACCTTTCGCCGAGTGCAGGATGATGTCCGCCCTTGGAGTTTCCGTAAACTCCGATTGCATCCGTGTCAAACTTAAACTTTTCAGGCTCTGAAAGTGCCTTGTATCTTATGTATCTCATAGCCGCTGAATTAATCAGCTTATCGTTGTACTGCTCCATAGAATAGGATGCACCGTCACCTATTGATGAATTAAAGTTAGCTCTCATCATCGGAGTATATGCATAGTCATAAACAGCACCTGCATAACCACGGAATACCGAGCCTACAAGATGCTCTCTTTCGATTATAAGAGCAGCACTGGGAATATATGCACCCGAATTGTGCAATACCATAACAGGAACCTTTTCCTTCGGATTTGCGGGATACATAAAGCTTATGTAAAGATTTAAATCAAGCGGTGTGCCGTCCATCTCAACGCAGTCTGTCACTTCCTTTGCGACAGTATACTTCATAAGCGTATATTTACCGTTTTCCATATCGACAGTACCCTTGGTATCGGAGTACCATACAGCATCGTCTGTTACTGTTTTTCTGATAACCTTTCCGTTATCATCGGTATATGTCCAGTTAATATATTTATTTTCTATCGCAGGCTTAAAGTCCAGATTCCAAAGCTCAACAATTTCATCCATTATACCGTCAACGCCGTGCTTATCAAGCTCCCAGTACACGTCATTTAAGTGAACGTTATAGCCGGCAGGTACAATGTGACAATCGTTGTAAGCACCCTTCGGGAATACCGACTTGGTCAGATAATATCCCTGATTTATAAGCTTGTCTCTTACTCTCTGTGCCGAGTTATCAAGTGCAGGCGGCACAGCAAGCGGGC
>JAZNKU010000228.1:0-1528 GCA_045578685.1 Eubacteriales bacterium | reverse complement strand
AGGTGACGACTACCGCAAGGAGCCCATGGCTCTTATCGGACTTCGTGCTTTTGCTGATGATAAAAATGTTCTCTCGAGACTTGAAGAAATCAAGAAGGATAATAAAAAGGCCTTTGCCGAGGTTGTTAAGGCGCGTACAGGTGAGATCATCAATCCTGACAGTATATTCGATGTTCAGATCAAGCGTTTGCACGAATATAAGAGACAGCTTCTCAACGCAATGCATATCATAGGACTTTATCAGGAGCTCAAAGCTAACCGCAACGCTGACATTCTTCCTCAGACTTTCATATTTGGTGCCAAGGCTGCTCCCGGCTACCGTATGGCAAAGGAGATAATCAAGCTTATCTGGTGTCTCGGCGAAGAGATAAAGAAGGATAAGGTTATTTCCGAAAAGCTTAAAGTCCTCTTTATGGAGGATTATAATGTAACCCTTGCCGAGAAGCTTGTTCCTGCAGCTGAGATATCAGAACAGATATCTCTTGCGGGTAAGGAGGCTAGCGGCACGGGCTGTATGAAGCTTATGCTCAATGGAGCCCTCACTATCGGTACTGCAGACGGTGCCAACATCGAGATGGCAAGAGAAGCCGGCGAGGAAAATATGTTCATGTTCGGTCTTACCGCACCTGAGGCAGACAACCTTCGCTCCATGGGCTATCACAGTGCAGAGTTCTATAATGTAAACGAACGACTTCAGTATATCGTCAACAGCCTTAACGCAGGATATAACGGACAGTCATTCTCACATCTTTCTGAGTATCTTCTCGTTCACGATCCCTATATGTGTATGGCTGACTTTGAGTCCTACAGACATATCCACCTAAAGGCATCGGAGACCTATCGTGATCGCGATAAGTGGAATAAGATGGCTCTTATGAATATCGCAGGTGCAGGTAAGTTTGCAGCAGACCGTAGTATCGGAGAATACGCAGAACGCATTTGGAATCTTGAGCGTATGATAAGGGAGTAACTATGCTTATAAAGCTTTCAGGCGAGCTTATAGCCGATGATAAAATTAAGTTAGAAAAATATACTACTGAAAATGCTTCGCTGCGCGGAGCATTTTCGGTATCCGAAAAAGTTACCTTCAGTCTTAATATACCCCGCAGCTACGGAGTGCGTATGGCTGTAATGCGCCTTCACCGTGACGGCGAGGTACAGCGGGATATACCTTTTGAAAAGACAGAAAACGGTTTTGGTATGATTCTTGATATGTCCGAGCTTGGTGCGGGACTTTATTATTACAGCATTCTATTACTGCGCGGATATGATACAATGTTCAGCGATACTCGAAATAATGTAGATATAGAGTTCTCTGATGAGGTGGGTACTGATTTCAGAATGCTTGTCTATTCGGATGATTTTACAACCCCCGATTGGTTCAAGGGCGGGGTGATGTATCATATCTTTGTTGACCGCTTTTTCAAAAGCGGAGAGTCACCTGTAAGAGTTGATGCAGAAAACTGTGATGACTGGTATGCTCCTATATCTCAGTACGGAGTTATACCCGGAGCTACTGTCAAGAACG
>JAZNKU010000227.1:0-2179 GCA_045578685.1 Eubacteriales bacterium | reverse complement strand
TGAGGACAAACGAGTGAACACTGGTTACACTGGATACACTTGTCTGCAATCCATGTAGGAACATTAACAGCAACGCCTCTCTTTTCGTAAGCGGATGTGCCTGTTTCAAATGTACCGTCTTCGATACCGGCAAATGTGCTTACGGGGAGCTTGTTACCTCTCTGAGCGTTTACAGGATCTACAATGTTCTTTATAAATGCAGGTCTTGCACTGTCGTCCTTAACTTCGTCCTTAGCATCCTTCCAGGAAGCAGGAACTTCTATCTTCTTTAATGCTTCGATAGCACCATCAACTGCTGCGCAGTTCATGTTAACTATTTCGTCACCCTTCTTGCCGTATGTCTTCTTGATAGCGTTCTTGATAAGCTGAACAGCTTCGTCAAAGTCGATAACATTTGCAAGCTTGAAGAATGCACTCTGTGTTACCATGTTGATTCTGTTGGGTCCGAGACCAACCTTAACTGCAACATCTACAGCGTTGATTGTGTAGAATTCGATTTCGTTTTCTGCAAGGTATCTCTTTACATTTGCAGGAAGCTTTTCGTCGAGCTCTTCGGGAGTCCATACGCAGTTTAAGAGGAATGTACCACCCTTCTTTAAGCCTTCGAGTATATCATACTGTGTAAGGTATGCGGGCTTATGACATGCGATGTAGTCTGCTTCGTCGAGGAGGTAAGTAGACTTAATAGGCTTCTTACCGAATCTTAAGTGAGACATTGTAACACCGCCGGACTTCTTGGAGTCGTAATCAAAGTAAGCCTGAGCGTAGAGGTCTGTGTTGTCACCGATAATCTTTATAGCATCCTTGTTAGCACCAACTGTACCGTCGGAACCGAAGCCCCAGAACTTACATCTTGTTGTGCCTTCGGGAGCAGCGTTAACCTTTGCAGGGAGTTCGAGAGAGAGGTTTGTAACATCATCTACGATACCGATTGTAAAGCCGTTCTTGGGCTCTGCAGCATCGAGGTTATTGAATACAGCAACGATCTGTGTAGGTGTTGTATCCTTGGAACCGAGACCGTAACGACCACCAACGATAACGGGAGCCTTAGCCTTGCCGTAGAAGAGGTTGCATACATCGAGGTAAAGGGGTTCGCCGAGTGAACCGGGTTCCTTTGTTCTGTCGAGAACTGCGATCTTTTCTACAGTTTCGGGAAGTACATCGAAGAAGTACTTGGAGGAGAAAGGTCTGTAGAGGTGAACCTTAACTACACCAACCTTTTCGCCTGCAACATTTAAATAATCTATTGTTTCTTCAATAGCTTCACATACAGAGCCCATAGCTACGATAACCTTTGTAGCATCCTTTGCACCGTAGTAGGTGAAGGGAGCATATTCTCTGCCTGTGATCTTGGAGATTTCTTTCATATAGTCTGCAACTACATCGGGAACAGCATCATAGAACTTGTTGGATGCTTCTCTGCCCTGGAAGTAGATGTCGGAGTTCTGAGCTGTACCACGGAGTACGGGGTGCTCAGGGTTTAATGCATTGTCCTTGAATGCCTTTAATGCATCATAGTCTATAAGACCCTTTAAGTCTTCGTAGTCCATAACTTCGATCTTCTGAATTTCGTGAGAAGTTCTGAAACCATCAAAGAAGTGGAGGAAGGGAACTCTGCTCTTGATAGAAGCTAAGTGAGCCACACCGCCAAGGTCCATAACTTCCTGTACAGAACCGGAAGCGAGCATTGCAAAGCCTGTCTGACGGCAAGCCATAACGTCCTGATGGTCACCGAATATGTTAAGAGCGTGAGCAGCAAGAGCTCTTGCACTTACGTGGAAAACTGTAGGGAGTAATTCACCTGCAATTTTGTACATGTTGGGGATCATGAGGAGAAGACCCTGAGACGCTGTGAATGTTGTTGTGAGAGCACCTGCCTGAAGAGAACCGTGAACTGCACCTGCAGCACCTGCTTCGGACTGCATTTCTACTACGTCTACAGTCTGACCGAAGATGTTCTTTTCACCTCTGGCACTCATTTCGTCTACAACTTCTGCCATTGTAGATGACGGAGTGATAGGATAAATAGCAGCAACTTCCGTAAACGCATATGATACGTATGCGGCAGCGTTGTTACCATCCATGGTTTTGAATTTCTTTGCCATGTGTAATGACCTCCTATTTGAATTTTATTATGAAAACATAATTAACCTTACTAATTATAGCACAAGTCATTTGA
>JAZNKU010000226.1:0-5473 GCA_045578685.1 Eubacteriales bacterium | reverse complement strand
ACTTTCCCGCCAAATCGTCTCTACCGTACTTAGTACGCCGACGAGTCGATTTGACGGAAACCGCCACTTCCTTTTTCGAAGCCTGACAGCGTGTCGATAGGTTTATCGACACGCTGAAAGGACGGTCAATGACCGTCCTTTAATGTTTTATTTAAGATTATACCAGCTCGTAGAGAGCGATGAAGGTCCAGTCGCCATCAAGTGCAAGATAGCCAAGGTCCCACATATCGCCTTCGGTGAGAAGGAAGTTAACCTCTTCGATGTACCAACCCTGGAACTCGTAGATGTCGCCGTCAAAGTCAAGAACATATTCGCCGGGATCGGGGAACTGACCTAAGAAGGCTACCAGATAGCTGTCGCCAACATTCATTTTTACAACGATGTTTTCCCAGTCTTCAACATCCCAGTTCTCAAATGTGATTGTCCAGTCCTTTTCACCCTCAAAATCCCAGATGGGAACGAGCTCGATGTTGTTGTCCATGGTCTCGATATCCTCTTCGGGAAGATTGGTGCTGGAGTCGAGTTTGAAATAAAGCTCAAATACCTTCTCTGCATCAAAGTCGGGTGTAAGAGCGATTCTGTATGTGCGGTTCCACCAGCCCTTGAATACGTAGCCTTCCTTTTCAGCTGTGGGGAGCTCGGAAATGTAATCAGCATACTTGTCACCGTACTTGATAGTGTAGGTGGTAGCTGCATCGTTGGTGAGAACACCGTCCTCAACATTGAAGATGAGGTTGAAATCTCTTGCCTCAGCCTCAGCCTCTTCTGCATAGTAGCAGGAGAACATCCAAGCGTCCTCGGTGTTAGCAACCCATGCGCCTTCACCTTCGTACCAGCCCTGATTCTTACCAACTTCCTGGAGAATTGTGATAAGGTCAACGGTAAGGGGATAGAGACCGTTTTCGTCTGCACATGCAACATATTCGCCGTATGCAGTGTTATAGTCGGTGATAACGGTAACAACACCGTCTTCCCATGTGGAGCCCTTAAGCTGACCGTAAGACATAGCTGCGGAAAGATCCATCTTCTCGTCAGCGAGCTTTACGTATACAACGGGGCCGTCAGCGGTACCGAGGTGGTAAACGCCGTCAACGTCAACAACTACGTCAACTGTCTCGTCGTTGTAAGCAACGTTAACGAGAGCAGCAGCGTCGCCGTCAAATGTGAATGCCTCGGGAGTAACTACGTTCTCATATGTAACGTACTCAACGGTAGGCTCGGGCTCAACGTCTACCTTGGTAACAGCGATAGTAGCGGTAGCTGCGTCGCCCTTAACTGCAACCCAGATGGTCTGACCAACACCGGTGCACTCCCAAACTACGGAAGAATCGGTAACGGTCTCGTCAGAGGGCTCGATAGAAACCCACATGCCGTTGTAGCTTGCGATACCGATAAGGCTATCAGTCTCGATTGTGTACTCACCCTCTTCTTCGGGAGAGAACTCGAAAATGGTGTACTTATAATCTGCAGAGAGATCATAGTCGTTGGTACCTACGGTGAGGTAACCGTTGGGGCTGTTCTGATCGTCGTATGCAGGGAGCTCGGGAGCTGCCTCTTCAAAGATAGCATAGCACTCACAATCAGAGGTAAGAGCATAGTAATTGCCGTTCCACTCGCCTTCGGTCATAAGGAAGCCGTAGGACTCGAGGTACCAACCCATGAAGTCGTAGCCTTCCATGGAAGCGGTGGGGTAATCACCGATGAAATCGTTGTAATCTTCGCCTGTGCAGATGGGGAGAAGGAGCTCGGTAGCGTCTGTACCGTCGATGGTAGCGCCAAACTCTACATCAGCGGGATCAAGGAAAAACTTCATGATGTAGTCAGCATCATGCTTAGGAAGAACCTCGGTCTCTACTTCGCCGCAGAGAGTACAGGTTCTGGTCTGCTCACCGTCAGCGGTATGAGTAGCGAGAACAGTCTCGGTCCAGTCGCCCCATACATGCTCGCAGGGAGCAACTATTTCTTCGAATATAGCGTAAAGCTCGCAGTCGCCGGGAACAGCGTATGTGCCGTTGTCCCACTCGTCCTTGATCATCATGAAGCCGTATGTCTCAAGGAACCAACCTTTGAACTCATAACCCTCCATAGAAGCGGTGGGCATGTCGCCGATAAAGTCATTGTAGTCCTCGCCGTAGCAGATGGGGAGAAGAAGCTCGGTAGCGTCTGTACCGTCGATCTTAGCGCCGTTCTCTACATCAGCGGGATCAAGGAAAAGTCTGATAGTATTGTCTGCATCGTGCTTAGGAAGATCCTCGGTCTCAACCTCGCCGCAGAGAGTACAGGTTCTGGTCTGCTCGCCGTCAGCGGTGTGAGTAGCGGGAGCGGTCACTGTCCATTCGCCCCAAACGTGTTCGCAGGAAACGGGGGGGATCTCTTCGGTCTTGGTCTCGCCGCAGAGAGTACATGTAGCAGTCTTTTCGCCTGCTGCCTCGGTGGTGGGCTCAACTGTAACAACCCACTCGCCCCATACGTGCTCACATACGGGAGGCTCAACTACTGCAAACTCGGTGTTTGCATACATCATGAAGATACGAGCTGCCTGAGCTCTGGTAGCGTTACCGTTAGGATCAAGCTTGCCGTTGCTGCCGGCGATAAGGCCTTCTGCAACTGCCCACTTAACTGCGGGTGCTGCCCATGCCTGTACCTTAGCTGCATCAGAGAATGCTGTAAGCTCGGTGGTCTTGGAAACGTCAAGACCTTCCTTCTCGGTGTAAACCATGAAGAATCTTGCGAGCTGAGATCTTGTGATATTGTTGTTAGGACCAAACTTGGTCTCGGAGATACCGGAGGTATACTCGTTCTCTACTGCCCAGCAAACAACCTCGTTGAACCAGTGAGCGGTCTTAACGTCCTCGAAGCCTGCGTCTGTTGTATCGTACTTGGTAAGATCAACACCGTCAAACTTAGCAAGGAGGGTAAGGAACTGTGCTCTGGTAAGGTTAGCGTTGGGAGCAAATGTTGTCTCGGTCATACCGGAAACAAGGCCCTGTCTTACACAGAAAGCAACCTCAGACATGAACCATGCAGATTCCTTAACGTCTGTGAAGTGCTTAACGTTAGCAAACATATCCTCGGTAGACTCAGCAACTTCGCCGCAAACGGTACAAGTACCTGCAACCTTGCCGAACCAGTCGGTAGCGCCGTCGATAGTTTCGATAACGGGAGTAGAAGCGTCAAACTTGTGAGAGTTGTCAGAGGGGATCTCTTCGATTCCGCTCTCAGCACCACAGGTCTTACATACGCCGGTCTTGGAGCCAGCCTCGAGACATGTAGGCTCTTTTGTTACAACCCACTCAAAGTTGTGAGCTGCGGAGATAACTTCTTCAACTGCTGCTGCGCATACGGAGCAAGTATTTGTTCTCTTGCCGTCCTTTTCGCAGGTAGCTTCTTCAACGATAGTCCAGTCAGCGTCAAAGGTGTGAGCGATAGGAGCATCGTGGTAAGTCTCAAGTCTGGTCTTACATACGAAGCAGTTTCTGGAGGAAGTACCGTAGGTGGAGCATGTGGGCTTCAGGATCACGGTGATATCTTCCTTGGGAGTATGACCGAATGCAGGAACAACATTTCTGTTGTCAGCTGCGCCGCATACTGTACATCTGTAGTAATCATAACCGTCACGGGTACAGGTTGTGCCGATTGTTGCTACAAATTCAAAGTTGCACTCGTGTGCTGCGGTAGCACCGCCGGTCCACTCTGCTGCGGGAACGCCGTTGATGGACTTAACGGTGTAGTTACATCTGTGGTCTGTGAGCTGCTGGTCGTTGATAGAAACTGCACCAACGATAACGTGACCTGCCTGCGCTGCGCCGAGATCGCGAAGGTCGATGTCCTGTCTTGCACAACGCATGGAGGTTGCCCAGATGGGATCGTTGTTGAGGATGCTGTCATCAGTAAGCTCGTTGGTCTTGTAACCAACCCACTCGGTATCACAGTCAGGGAAGAAAGCAACCTCTTCGCCCTTGCAGAAATCGTAACCGTTGATGTTTACGATGTAACCGAGGGTCTCGTCAGCTCTTACGTTAACAGCAAGGCCGTTACGGAGGTCGATAGACTCAAGACCTCTGGATGTAGGAGAAGCGTCGCCAAGCTTGGAATCCTCGTGGTTTACAGCGGTGAAGGTCCAACGGAAACCGGGGTGACCGTCGTCGTTAATGTAGTAACCGTCGTAGTAAATGATAGATACGGAGGTAGCGATAGGAGCTGCATCCTCAGTCATCTGCTTGTCGCAGGTAACTCTGATCATAAGAGCCTTACCGTTGGTTGCACCTGCGGGAGCCTTATAAGCAGGAACGAGCTTGGCCTCTGTATCCGCAGGACGGATGAGGTGACGAAGACCGTTGGAGTAAGCTTCAACTGCAGAGGAAAGACCTGCGTCATAGGAGTTGGAAGCTGTGTTAAAGTCTGCGATGGTATCGATCTTGTCCTCGGTCCAGAGGATGTTGATGCTGTTGCCGGCATCAATAGAGTCGATCATACCGTCGAACTCGTCGGGCTGAACTACAACGCTGAGACCATCCAGGGGAGTGGTTGCGTTGGAGGAGATTGCAGAAACACCGTATGTACCTGCAAATTCAGCGTATGTGGGGGTGGTAATCTTTACACCACCGTTTTCGTCCTTGGCAAAACCAAACTCATTGGTTCTGATCTGATAGCCTTCGGACTTGGGAGCGATAAGTTTCCATGTACCCTTAGAATACTTCGCTGCCATGGGGGTCCAGTTAACTGTAACAGCATCGTCAAGATTCCATGCTGCAAATGATGAGATACCCAGAGGGAGTATCATCATGCATACTAACACTACAGCTAACACGCGTTTGAAAATTCTCATGATTTTCTCTCCTTTATTAAAAAATTTTTAATAACTTAGTTGATCTTGAAGACCATCTTTGTTTTGTAGGTCTTCTTCGGCTCAAGAGTCATCATCTCACGCTTGGTTTCGAGGTCATCGATGACTCCGTCGTCAGCGGGGATGGAGTACCAGGGCTCGATACATACATAAGGAGCCTCGGTCTTGGGAGCATGCCATATGCCGAGATACTGCATATCGGGGTACTCAACACGCACACATCTGTCGGACACTTTATTTTTAAGCGACACTCCCTTAGGTACATTATACAGGAAAATTGCGTCGTTGTCAAATAAAGAATGTTCCAAATTGACGATTTTTTTGTCTATTTTGTTAAATTTTTCGTTCTTGCCCGTATAATAACAGGTTTCTGACATAATAAGCTTCTCGGGAGAGCACTCTTCGTCAAATTCAAGGTAATAATCCTCGAATTTTCCGTCGCCTCCCAGAGGCACGTTGAAGCCGGGATGACCGCCCAAAGCAAAGTACATTACCTTGTCGTCGTTGTTCTTTACGGTAAAGGCGGTGGTAAGAGCGTTACGGCAGAGAGAATAGGTTATCTCAAGCTTAAAGTTGAAGGGATAGATCTTGAGAGTATTCTCGTCTGCGGTGAGGGTGAAGGTGATC
>JAZNKU010000225.1:0-2850 GCA_045578685.1 Eubacteriales bacterium | reverse complement strand
CCGAAATAGGGAATATCAAAATCAAGAAGTCCGTAAGCCGATGAGGTACACTGATTTATAAGGTCTCCCGCAAATATGCCGTCTATATCATCTTCCTCTTTTTTTGCCTTGGTCAGCGCTATGGTCAGGGCTCTTTTCTGCATTTCAGCCTCTGCCTTTTCCCAGCTGTCCTTGTCAAAGCTGTCGCTTGGATCATATTCGTCAAAGATATCTCCGAAGGGACCCTCGTGCTCCCGTTTTCCCACAACGCTTGCGGCGGAAATAACCGAAACAGGTCTTTTGAATCTTATTACTTCATTTCTCATATTTTCATCCTTGTGGTTTATTTATAGGTAGTTTGTGCAGTTCTATGACAAATATGTGAAGTGTTGTATAAAAGTGTGAACTTTTGTGAATTCACATGATAAATTTATCACAAATCATTGACAGTTGACAGCAAAAGTGATATTATGTATTTGAAGTAATTTGGCTTCAATATATCACAAAGGTGGTTAGTAAATGAAGGTTTCATCGAGAAGAGAGGTCATCAGAACTCTGCTCGGTACCAAGCCTTTTATTTCCCTTGAGGAGCTTGAGGAAGCCTTTCCCGAGGTGTCCCAGATGACACTTCGCCGCGATATCGAATATTTCGAGAAGCAGGGCGAGGCTATCAAGGTGCGTGGCGGAGCACGCTCAATGAAATTTATCACGACCTCTATGGAGGATGCTTTCTCCAAGAGACTGCAGGAGAATGTGGTATCAAAGGAAAGACTTGCCTCGGTTGCGGTGTCTATGATCGAGACCGGCAGAAGCATTTTCCTTGACTCGGGTACTACGATGCTGACCCTGGCATCCATACTTCCCGACGAGAGATTTACCGTAACGACTACGGGACCTAACGTGGCTCTTGAGATAATCAAGAAGCGCAGACCTATGGTCAACATCGTGGGCGGTATGCTCAACCGTGATAATATTTCCGTTGTGGGTAATCCGGCGCTTGACTTTATTGACACTATCAATATTGACATAGCGTTTATTGTTCCGTCAGGCGTGTCAGCCGACGGACTGACCAGTGGAAATTATACCGAATGTGAGATCAAAAAGAAGGTAATTTCAAAGGCGCACAAGGTAGTGGTACTGATGAATTTATCCAAGATCAATAAGGTTTTACCTTATACCGTATGTTCGCTTGAGGACGTGGACGTTCTCGTATCGGACATGCCCCTGCCGCCTGAAATGAGAAGGCAGGCAGAAAAAGCAAATACTGAAATAATTATTACTCAATAATAGGAGGAAAACAAATGGCAACTTTAGTTATCATGCCAAGACAGGGACAGAGCGTTGAGAGCTGTGTCATCACCGAGTGGGTGAAAAAGGTTGGCGACAAGGTTAGCGTAGGCGATACACTCTTCTCTTACGAAACCGACAAGTCCAGTTTTGAAGAAGCCGCTCAGGTAGAGGGTACACTTCTTGCTGTTTTCTGTGAAGACGGTGACGACGTACCTTGTCTTGATCCGGTATGCGTTATCGGCGCGGAGGGTGAGGATTTCTCCGCACTCGTACCCAAGAAGGAGGAGGAGGCAGCTCCTGCGGCAGCTCCCGCAGTTGAAGCAGCTCCCGCTGTAGTTGAGGCTCCCAAGGCTGAGGTAGCAGCACCCGTTGCAACAAAGTCTGAGGACGGCTTTATCCGTATCTCTCCCAGAGCAAAGCATCTGGCAGAGCGCACAGATGCAGACCTTTCTAAGGCAGTTCCCACAGGCCCTATGGGCAGAATCATAGAAAGAGACGTTAACACACTTCTCGACAAGGGTTACCTTGTTGGTGCAGTTACCGAAGAGGCTCAGGCTCCCGCAGCAGCAACTGAAGCAGCTCCTGCTCCCGAGTACGTTGACGAAAAGCTTCCCAATATCCGTAAGGTTATTGCTAAGTCTATGCACGCATCTCTTTCCAATATGGCTCAGCTTACACTCAATGCATCCTTCGATGCTACCAAACTTATGGCTCTGCGCAAGACCCTTAAGGCTAACGCAGAGAAGATGGGCATGAACAATATCACTCTCAACGATATGGTTCTCTTTGCAGTTGCAAAGACCCTTAAGAATCACCGTGACCTCAACGCTCATTACCTTGACGCAGAGGACAAGATGAGATTCTTTACAGACGTACACCTCGGTATCGCTTGCGACACCGACAGAGGACTTCTGGTTCCCACAGTATTCAACGCTAACAAGATGTCTCTTAACGATCTCGCTGCAGCTTCCAAGAGTGTTATCGGCGAGGCTAAGGGCGGTACTATCAGCCCCGACAAGCTTAAGGGCGCATCCTTTACCGTTACCAACCTCGGTGCTATGGGCATCGAGAGCTTCACTCCCGTTGTTAATCCTCCTCAGACCGGTATCCTCGGTGTCGGCACTATCATGCGCCGTGTAAAGAACGTAGGCGGCGAGGACGTATTCTACGATGCAATGGGACTCTCCCTTACCTTCGACCACAGAGCTCTTGACGGTGCTCCCGCGGCTAAGTTCTTAAAGGAGCTTTGCGCTAACCTTGAGAACTTCGATCTCTTACTTGCAAAGTAATTTCGGAGGTATAGCGAAATGATTTATGATCTTATAGTTCTCGGCGGCGGCCCTGCAGGCTACAATGCTGCAGAGCGTGCTGCTCACGCAGGCTTAAAGACCCTCTGTATCGAGGGCAGAAGCCTCGGCGGTGTATGTCTTAACGAGGGTTGCGTTCCCACAAAGACTCTTCTTTACTCCGCAAAGATTTTTGATTATGCAAAGCATGGCGAAGAGTACGGCGTAAGCTTTGCAGGCGCTTCCATCGACCACGCTAAGGTTGTTGAGCGTAAGGGCAGAGTAGTAAAGATGC
>JAZNKU010000224.1:0-3701 GCA_045578685.1 Eubacteriales bacterium | reverse complement strand
AGTGCCCTTAACCTTACGGTCAGGTTTATTTGTTCCTGTTTCAATATCGGCGGTACATCTGAGTTCCTTGATCGATCCGTCCTCGTTTTTAACGATCTCGTCAAGCTTGATGATATATGATCCCATTAGTCTTACTTCACCTTCGGGCTTAAGTCTGAAGAACTTAGGCGGAGGTACCTCGGCAAAGTCAGAGCTGTCAATATAAAGCTCACGGGTAAAGGGAACCTGTCTTACACCCGCATTTTCATCATTGGGGTTATTAGAAATCTCAAAATATTCTGTCTTATCTTCGGGGTAGTTTGTTACAACAACCTTGATTGGATCTATAACAGCTATACGGCGAAGAGCTGTCATATTGAGTTCCTCTCGTGCACAATGCTCAAGGAGTTCCATATCAAGCAGGCTGTAGTTTTTTGCAACACCGGCACGGCGTACAAAATCAAAGATAGCAGTGGGTGTGTATCCTCTTCTTCTCAGACCGCATATTGTAGGCATACGGGGATCGTCCCAACCGTCAACAAGGTTTGTTTCAACAAGCTTTCTGAGATATCTCTTACTCATAACGGTATGGGTTACATTGAGTCTTGCAAACTCATACTGATGGGGTCTGGGATCAAAACCGCCTATATTGTCAAGAACCCAGTCATAAAGGGGTCTGTGGTTCTCAAACTCAAGCGAACAGAGCGAATATGTGATGCCTTCAAGTGCATCCTGAATAGGATGTGCGAAGTCATAGAGAGGGTAAATGCACCACTTGTCGCCCTGTCTGTGGTGATCGGTGTGAAGAATACGGTAGATAGCGGGGTCACGCATATTCATATTGGGCGAAGCCATATCGATCTTGGCACGCAGAGTTCTTGCTCCGTCCTCAAATTCACCGTTCTTCATACGTTCAAAGAGATCCAGGTTTTCTTCTACCGTTCTGTTGCGGTAAGGGCTTTCCTTACCGGGCTCGGTAAGTGTGCCTCTGTATTCCCTCATTTCCTCGGCAGAAAGGTCGCATACAAAAGCCTTACCGTCCTTGATGAGCTTTATTGCATATTCATAGCACTTTTCAAAATAGTCGGAGCCGTAGAAAACACCGCCTGTAGGCTCGCATCCTAGCCATTTAAGATCTTCGTAGATAGACTGAACATACTCATCACCTTCCTTTGAAGGATTGGTGTCGTCATAACGGAGATTAAACTGTCCACCGTACTTTTTTGCTGTGGAGTAGTTGATCCATATAGCTTTTGCGGAGCCGATATGAAGGTAACCGTTGGGCTCGGGCGGAAAACGGGTGTGAACTGTATTATTAACACCCTCGGCCAGGTCCTTATCGATAATTTCGTGAATAAAATTGGATGTTGTAATCTCTTCCATGGTATTATATCTCCTTGATAGCATTCTTTATTCTGTTGATGGATCTCTCTTCGCCGAGTATGTTCATGACCTCGTACATATCGGGGGAGTTGGTCTTACCTGTTAGGGCAATACGAACGAACATGCTGATATCGCCAACGTGACCCTTATAGGTGTCGGGGTTCTTTTTATAAAGCTTTGTTTCGGGAGCGAAGCCAAGTTTCTCGGCAATCACCTTCATCTTTGCAAACCATTCGTTGGAATCATCGTTCTTGTCATATCCGTCGGCAAACATAGTGAGGGCCTGCTTGATATCCTCTTTGTCAAAGTTTTCGGGATAATCAGCTTCCTTACGGTAAAGCTCATCGTAGAAGAGTCCTACGTAAGGCTTAACATCCTTCCAGATACAAAGATCCTTTCTTGGCTTGGCAGTGCCTCTGCCAATGGAGAGAATACGCTTGGCATAATCGGGATCGTTTGTGAACAGATCATAAAGCTCGGTGTCGAATTCTTTTGCCCACTTGATTATTTCATCATAGACCTCATCGGCGGTCATATGTGCGATTGTGTTCTTGCTTACATCGTTTAGCTTGTCAAAATCGAAAAGTGAACCGGAAGCAGACATCTTTTTGATAGAGAACTGGAAGTCGTTGATGTCAGCTTTGGGATTTGCGTTTCTCCACTCTTCAAAGTTTGAGTTAAGAAGGGTCATAACATATTCCTTAACAGATTTTGCGGGATAACCCTCAGCTACATAGAAGCTCAGTCCTGCACCGAGATCTCTCTTGGAGAGCTTTTTCTTTGAACCGCCTTCCATCTTCATGAGCTGAGAAATGTGGAGATATTTGGGGATCTTGAAGCCAAGTGCTCTGAAGAGCTGAACATGAAAAGGAAGGCTGGGGAGCCATTCCTCACCGCGGACAACGTGAGTTGTCTTCATAAGGTGGTCGTCCACAGCGTGTGCGAAATGGTATGTGGGGATACCGTCGCTTTTGAGAAGGACATGGTCTATATCGTTTTCTGTTATCTCTATCGCACCCTTGATAAGATCCGTGAACTTGATCTTATTTTCGATAGATCCCTCTGAACGGAATCTGAGAACGAAGGGCATACCTGCTGCTAATTTTTCTTTTATTGTTTCGATATCACAGTCACGGTATTTTGCCCATTTGCCGTAGTAGCCGGGATTTGCTTTGATTGCTTCCTGCTCTTCGCGGATAGCGGTAAGCTCCTCTTCTGTACAGAAACAGGGATATGCTTTGCCCTCAGCGACAAGCTGCTTTGCGTAGGTCTGATAGATATCAGCTCTTTTAGACTGACGGTATGGACCGTACTCACCCTTTTCTCCGTCGAGAGAAATTCCTTCATCAAAGAAAATACCGTAGGATGCATAGGAGTTGATAATGTCGATGTCCGCACCCTCAACCTCACGCTTTGCATCAGTATCCTCAATACGAAGATAAAATACGCCGCCACTCTGGTGAGCGAGTCTCTCACCTACCATGGTAGGGAAAAGGCTTCCAAAATGAACGAAACCGGTAGGACTGGGGGCAAATCTTGTAACCTTTGCACCCTCGGGCAGATTTCTGTCTGGAAATCTCGCCTCTATTTCCTCGATTGTTGTTGTAATGTTGGGATAAAGTAATTCACTTAATGCTTTGTAGTCCATGTGTGTGTCCTCATCTCATGTATAAATTATATTCTTTTTCGTATGAAAGGTGGCTGGATGGACCGTGACCGGGATATATACGGTAATCAGTCTCGAGAGCCTTTATTTTTTCAAGTGATGACAGTATCGTATTATAGTCACCACCGTAAAAATCATATCTTCCTATGCTGCCGCGGAACAGGGTATCTCCGCATATCATATGTTCCCCGATAAGATAACAGCAGGATCCCGGTGTGTGTCCGGGGGTATGCATTACACGGATTGTGATTCCGTGGAAATCTATGGTGTCATTGTCCTTTAAAAGAAATTCTGCGCTCTTACACGCCGATTTGTTTCCAGTATAAAAGGACATAAGGCTTTTCTCGGGGTCGAGCAGAAATTCGTTGTCGGCTTCATGGATGTAAAGAGGGGCTTTCGTTGCGTCTCTTAGAGCTTCGAGTGCCATCATATGGTCAAAATGACCGTGGGTAAGTATGATCTTTTCGCATTTTAAACATTTGTCACTTAGTTTTTTAAGAATAATATTTATATCGTCGGCAGGGTCAACAATTATACACGACTTTGACTCTTCGTCGATTATAAAATAGCAGTTTGTCTGCATACTTCCCAATATAAATTTTGCTATCTTCATTGCAGTATTCCTTAAATTTTAAAATCATAATATTATAACATGTAATCGCAAAGTTGTCTA
>JAZNKU010000223.1:0-2581 GCA_045578685.1 Eubacteriales bacterium | reverse complement strand
AAAATGCAGGTGCGATATGGTCGGACAAAAGCGTTTTGACAGATCCGAGCGTACTTGGCTTTGAGCTTTACGATGAAAATAATTTTGCCGTAGCCCTTTCAGCACTTGCATCCGAATTGAATATTGCAGGCTATTCCAGCGTGCCTACAGATACTATGCTCATAATCGAGTCAAATAATACGCAGACCTGTGCCAAGCTTATCGACAAGGCTGCAAAAGCGATATTCGATTCAAACAATCATAGCCGCATAGGTGCCGTAATATATTCAGAACAGGCTTCATATATTCTTCCCATAGCAAAGTACTCCGACAGCGTATTTTCTTCGCTTGTAAGCACCGAGGATTGCAGCAATTTCCAGCAGGCAATGTACATGGCGTATGAACTCTTTATGGATGTAGAGGACACCTCAATCGAGGGAGAGGGAATACAGTCGGGAAGCAAACGCTTGCCGGTATGCCTGATGATGACAAAGAGTCAATTTACCGCAGCGTCAAGTAACTTTTCCGATTTGTCTGCGGCAGATCTCACGGCAGAGAACGAGGAGTATGCGTATCTGGTTCCCTTTGCGATGCAGCTTACCGCAGCATACGCTAAGGCAAGCGTAGAGAAGCACTATGATCACGAGGCCTTTGTTTATACTCTTGGAAGCGTTTCCGAGCTTTTTGATACAGAGAAGACCGAAGAATGTTGGAGTATATATGAAGAAGCTCCTTTCGGTACCTCCGTACAGTTTGCTTCCGGCAAGCAGTGGGTACGCGACAACGGCGGTTATTGGCAGACGCTTTATAAGGGCTTTAAAAAATCATCTTACGAATTATCCCGTGATTTCATCACAGAATATTATCCGTCCGAATCTGATTTTGACGATGTGATCGGCGAGATAATAGAGCATGCTTCCAACGATCCCACCTATGTAGAGGACGGCGATGCCCGTATGGGTGGATACATAGAATTTATCGACGATATCGGAAGATATATGGAGGTCAAGGATATCAAGGGCATCCGTCTTGCAGGTGCTCTGTATTCCGGAGAGGCTTTGGCTCGTAATTTCGTCCCCGGCGGCGGAAATCTGGGCTCGGTATCCTCACCCAACGACCTTGGTAATGAGTTTATATGGGCGGTCATGGAGCGTCTCGGCATAGAGGAACTCTCCACGGCTCATCTTCTTATATCCCTTGCGTACCGTGCGGGACAGCTCAGCTATGATCCTGCAACAGGAGAATACAGTAACTATATAGGCTGGTATGCCGACGGTGACGGTAAGTTTTTGGGCCACGCCAAGGACGCAGATACCGTATATCCGGAGGGGGCGGTATATTATAATAAATCCTACGGCTTTACAGGAGCCGTTGCCGACGGATATAAGGCTGCCGATATGATGTATGTTTCCGTACAGGTGCATACCCGTATTGAGACAGGAACACAGGCGGTGATATTCCGTGTCCCCGCAGCACTTATCCCCGTCATATCCTATAACGTTTCCTTTACCGGCGACAGCCTTGAGAAGCCCGGTGATATTACCCTTGACCGTGACGACAAGATATGGGTCGATACCGTAGGCGACGGTACTGTTGACCGTGAGGTGGATATCACTCCCATACGCCTTGTATATGAGGTAGGAGTGAGGGAAGAGATAGACGATATCACGGTGCATAATCTGGTTGATCCCTCATACGAGCATATAAAGGACGGAGTATATACCTTCTATACCAACCGTTGGGATATGGGGGATATGGGACATGCTAACCCCTCGCAGGCTAAGAATACTGTATCCTTCTTCTCACCCTCCCCCGAGAACGAAAGATATTATTATACACAGAACACCACCGTTTATGAGTTGAACGACGGAGAATATGCTCCCTGCAGGGCGGAGATCGCTCCGGTCTACGAGCCCGGCAAGCATTTCCGTCAGTATGATGTATACGAATACAGTGACAGCGTGAGCGGCGGTAACGCAATCATCCATACCCATTACGAGGAGATAAGCGAAAGCACTCTCGCAAAGGCCAAGAAATCGGATAACGGTAACTGGTATATTCCCAAGGGAACGGTATACAGATACTTCGAGGATCACGAGCATCTCAAAACAGATAATGTGACGGGTACGGTGCCCTACAGTCATTTCGTCAATGTAGAGAGCGTTGGCAGTAAGGAAACTGACGGTTATTATGTAGACTACATCCTCGGCAATAACGGTAAGACTACGCTCAAGGCGGCGGAGGGTATAAAGCTTTCTGTTTCTTCTGACGAAACAACCAAGTCGGTTACCGATCCTGTTTTCTTCGAGATAACTGCCCCTGACGGAAGCTACCGTCTGGTAAGCTATGAGGATACGAGAACAGAGAAAACACTTACGGTCAGCGGTGGAAAAGCAACCGTTGCTCTTGAGCCTGAATCCGACATATATCTTGTAGACCTTCCCGTAGAAGCAGAGATAGATATACATATGCTGACCGAAGGCAAGGACTATCACAGCAAGGATACAGAGAGCGTTAAGCTTAAGATCGAGAAGTCAAAGATTCATGACGCAGATTTTGTGACAACGCTCAATTCTCCCACCGACAGTGCTGTGCTTGTATT
>JAZNKU010000222.1:0-14508 GCA_045578685.1 Eubacteriales bacterium | reverse complement strand
GATAGCGGGAGCAAGCACCACACCGTTGTTGTCACCGTGTGCCATGATGATAGCACCGATCATACGGGTGGAAACACCCCAGGAGGTCTGGTAACAGGGCTTAAGCTTGTTATCCTTATCAAAATACTGGATGCCGAATGCCTCTGCAAAGCCGGAACCGAAGTTGTGGGAGGTACCGCCCTGAAGAGCCTTACCGTCGTGCATGAGAGCCTCAACGGTGTAGGTAGCCTTGGCACCTGCGAACTTCTCCTTGTCGGTCTTCTGACCCTTGATTACGGGGATGCAGAGATCCTTTTCGTAGAAGTCGGCGTAGACGTTGAGCATCTGTACTGTTTCTGCCTCTGCCTCTTCTGCAGTTGCATGCATGGTATGACCCTCCTGCCAGAGGAACTCTCTGGAACGAAGGAAGGGACGGGTTGTCTTTTCCCATCTTACGACGCTGCACCACTGGTTGTAGAGCTTGGGCAGATCTCTGTAGGACTTGATTATGTTAGCGTAATGCTCACAGAAAAGGGTCTCGGAGGTAGGTCTTACACAGAGTCTTTCCTGAAGCTTTTCGCTGCCGCCGTGGGTAACCCACGCAACCTCGGGAGCAAAGCCCGCAACATGATCCTTCTCCTTGTTGAGGAGGCTTTCGGGGATGAACATAGGCATGCATACGTTCTCGTGGCCTGTTTCCTTAAAGCGGGTATCAAGGATATGCTGGATGTTTTCCCAGATAGCGTAGCCGTAGGGACGGATGATCATACAGCCCTTAACCGAGGAGTAGTCGATGAGGTCAGCCTTCTTTACGATGTCAGTATACCACTGGGCAAAATCCTCATCCATGGAGGTTATTTCTTCAACTAATTTCTTGTCGTTTGCCATTTTTCAATAGATCCTTTTAGTTTATTTCAATGTTAAATTATATTATATATTAATTACTCGTTTATGTCAACCGATTGAAGCCAGTTTTGAGCTCTTTTCTTCTTGTTTTTATCATATATCACCCAAGTTGTAACGAATCCCGCAAGACCTATAACACTTGCTGTGATACCGATAACAAAGTTTGCAGGCAGATATCTCAGCTCCACTTCATGCTCGCCTGTGGGGATACGGACTGCAATAAGAGCGTCTGCCGTCCTTACAAGCTCAGCCTTCTTGCCGTCGATCTTTACACGCCACCCCTCGTCGTAAGGTATGGTGGTAAAGAGGAGATCGTCACCCTCCTGTACGTCGACAGTACCCTTGAGAAGAGTGTCCGAGTGCTCGGTGATGTTCAGGGGGCTGTCGTTAAGAGCGGTCATGGTCTCGCGGTAGAGCTCCTTGTCGAGGTAATAGAAATACTGCGTTGCGTTGTTGAGGATGTACATCTTATCCTCGGTGAGGGTAAGGGTCACGAAGAGGGTGGTGCCCTTAGAGTAGTTGCCTAACTCAACTACACGCATAGTCTCGTTTGCAAAGTAGGTACCCTTGGAGTAGGAGTTTACGGTGAGATTACATTCTACGGGCTTGGTTGTGGGGATATACATATATATGGTATCCTCGTTTACCGCGGTTATCTTGAAGGTGATACGGGCGGTGTCCGACGAATCGGTGGGAACATACTTTATATGATTATCAACGAAGGAGCTGGTAAGGTTGTCTGTTTCGGTGTCCTCTAAGGGTATTTCCTTAAAGAGCTCTATTGCCTCGGGAGCGTTAGTCATTGCGGCAACCATAGTGTTCATACGGTCAAAGGGAGTTTCAAAGGAATCGAATTTAACATCCTTTATCCCCGAAGAAACGCCGTAGGCTACGGGCAGAGCGTAAGGATTATAATAAGCGGTGAGGTCGTTTTCCGTATCCTCCTCAAACACCTCGAAAAGCTCGTTGTCAAGCGCCCGGTCTGCGATAATATATTTGATACCTAAAAGCGAATCCGCCACGGGAGTACCGCCGAGATACTTTGACCAGTGTGACTTTGAGGAATAACCCATCTGATTGAGAAATTCTATCTGTGCCTCGTGGAGTGTGGAGGTGGAGTTGGACAAACCTCTTATATCAAGAGCGAGGTTGTCGTTGGTCTTACGGTGAACGGTCTTTTCCATACGGTAGAAGGAGTTATCCTGAGCCTGTATCGACTCGGTAAGGGGAGAAACGCGGTTCATAAAGTCGTTGTAGGAGGCTCTTGAGCTGATATAAACATCCTCGTCAAGACCGTTGGTGTTGAGAAGTCCGCCGGAGAACATCTCAACCATGATAACGACACAGAGTATAAGCACTCCGCCTCGTTCAAGATAACCGTATCTTACCGCATGCAGGGTCAGAAGTATTACGGCACAGCAGATAAAGGTGCCTGCCACAGCCTCGGTGTCAAAATGCTCGTAGCCGAAATTCTTTATGATAAAGGACATAAGTATCACAACGAGAGTGACTACGGCAACCTTGCGGAATTTTATATTTTCAAGCTCACAGAGCACGCGGTGCGAGAAGATAAGACAAAGGAAGATGAATATAAAGCTGTAACGGTAGTTAAGCCAGTTGGGATACTGGAAGCCGTGCCATACGAGGTCAAGGGTAGACACCGAGAAGGAAACGCAGAATACCGTAAGGATAAGTCCCGCGCATATCTTCTTTCTTGCGCTGAATCTGCTTGAGAAGAAATACAGGGGAAGAAGCAGAAGCATAAGCGTTCCGCAGTAGATAAAGGGTAAGCCCGAGGGCTCAACTGTGTCGTATGAGCCGATAAAGAACTTCGACAGCATATCAAGGGGGTCAAAGTTGAGTTCGGGATAGAAATTGGGATCTGTGAAGGTGGTTTTACCAAAGGTAAGAGAATAGTATGCGGGCATAAGCACCCACGCCGACATACAGGCGGAAAGTATGGAGGCACCGCCTACGCGCAGAATTGATTTGGGCAGGTGATTGTCCTCGTAATAGAAGTTATTTTCGTTATTTTCGTTGTGAGCGAGGTAGAAGTATACAGAGTACAGCACCACATAGATACAGATCATAAATCCGATATAGTAGTTGGCTGTAAGGGTAAGGGTCAGTATGACGACAAAGAGCTTGAACCTGCCCTTACATATAAGCTGCTCAAGTGCATATGTCAAAAGGGGCAGATAAACCAAAGCATCTATCCACATGGTGTTGTGTGCCTGCACTACCGCATAGGAGGACATAGCGTACATTGTGGAGATTATAACCGCCTTGATGGGATCGCCCTTGTAGGTGTTCTTGAGGTAGAACGCCATGGTAGCACCCGAAAGTCCGGTTTTTAAGAGTATCATGGTGATAAGACCCTCGGTCATAAAGCCGTCGGGAAATAATGCGGGGATAAGGGCAAAGGGGCTTGCTACATAGTAAGCGAATATGCCCATAAACTCACCGCCGAGAGCTCTTGACCAGGTGTAGAAAAGACTTCCGCCCTCCCAAAGCTTGTTCTTGAGAGCCTCGAAATAATATACATACTGACCGTTTAAGTCAAGCACCAGTATAGACCTCTCGCCAAAGGGCCACACACCGATACAGGCGTGGACCGCCGCCATCAGAAAGAG
This sequence comes from Eubacteriales bacterium, assembly GCA_045578685.1. Classification (GTDB taxonomy): domain Bacteria; phylum Bacillota; class Clostridia; order Oscillospirales; family CAG-272; genus RGIG7300. The sequence continues at coordinate 10,990 of JAZNKU010000222.1, read as the reverse complement.
AGGTATTAAGAACGCCGCCGCCAAAAAGGGCAGATTTTCTTTAATTTTAGTCTTCATGTCTTACCGCCTTTATGTTTTTTTCAAGCTTTTCACGGGGGATGGTCATGTCACGCTTGCAGAGGGTACACTCGACCCTGATATCGGAGCCTGTTCTCAGTACCTTGAAGCACTCCCCGCCGCAGGGATGCTTCTTTTTCATCACGAGAATATCCCCGGCCTTAAATTTAATTATATCCATTTTTGTACCTTCAAAGAATATTATGGAAATATTATAACACTTAACTGTGAACTAATAAAGATTATTTACAAAAAAACAATAAAATAAATGTCTATTTGTTTGACTTAATTATTATAGTATGATATAATATATTAATATAATGCGATAATAGTATCTTTACGGAGGTGAGGCAGTGATAATATTGGGTATCGACCCCGGCATAGCCATAGTGGGTTACGGGCTTATCGATTATTCGAGGGGCAAGTTCCATGTGCTTGATTACGGTGCCATTACCACTCCTGCACACACTCCTCCGGAGGACAGGCTGGCGACGATATACGCTGACATGAATACTCTTATCAAGACCTATCATCCCGAGGAAATGGCAATAGAGGAGCTGTTCTTCAACTCTAACCAAAAGACCGCCATACAGGTTGCCGAAGCAAGAGGAGTAATACTTCTTGCGGCAAGAAACAATAATGTCCGTATAAACGAATACACACCCCTGCAGGTCAAGCAGGCGGTGGTGGGCTACGGCAGAGCCGAAAAGCAGCAGGTGCAGAATATGGTCACCACCATACTGGGACTCAAGAAGGTGCCCAAGCCCGATGATACGGCAGATGCTTTAGCGATAGCAGTCTGCAATGCTCATACAGGCGGAAGCAGACTAAAAGATTTTTACAACAACGTTTAGGAGAAAATTTATGTTATATCATTTGAACGGAGAACTGGTGCTCTGCGATATGACGGTTGCAGTCATTGATTGCGGAGGAGTTGGATATAAATTACTGATATCGGGAAATACTCTCGGCAAGATATCGGGCAAGGTAGGAGAAAAGGTAAAGCTCTTTACACATATGAAGCTCGGCGAGAACTCGGTAGAGCTCTGTGGCTTTACGGACGAGGACGAGCTTGAGACCTTCAAGCTTCTTATTGATGTTTCGGGTGTTGGTTCCAAGTCTGCACTCTCCATACTTTCGCTTATGACTCCCTCAAGGCTGGCTATGGCTATAGGAGCAGGTGATGCCAAAGCGATTGCCAAGGCACAGGGCATAGGTCCTAAGACAGCACAGCGTATCATACTTGAATTAAAGGATAAGATGGCAAAGCAGATCGCGGGAGACACCGACACAGGTGAGGTAATCACCGAGATGTCTGTAGGCGAAAATATGGCGGATGCAATAGATACCCTTATCGTCCTCGGCTATAAGAGAGGCGAGGCTGCAGCGGCTCTCAAGGGTATCGACCCCAAGCTTCCTCTTGAAGAAGTTATAAGACTTGCACTTAAGAAAATGGCAAAATAAATGTAGGGGACGGCGCCTTCGACGTCCCGAATAAGGAATTACTATGATAGAAAAAAACAAAGATTTTGATTTGGATATCGATTACGAAAACAGAATACTGTCCTCCTCAGAGGTAGCAGAGGACAGGGACAGCGAGGAGATATCCCTGCGCCCCCAGACCTTTGACGAATACGTAGGTCAGGCAAAGGCAAAGGAGAATCTCAAGGTATACATAGCGGCGGCAAAGATGCGTAAGGACGCTCTTGACCATGTGCTGCTTTATGGACCTCCCGGTTTAGGTAAGACCACCCTTTCCTGCATTATGGCAAACGAGCTGGGGGTAAACCTGCGTATAACCTCGGGTCCCGCTATAGAGAAGGCAGGGGATCTTGCGGCACTTCTTACCAACTTAAACGAAAACGATATACTCTTTATAGACGAGATACACCGTCTTAACCGTTCTGTTGAGGAGATACTCTATCCCGCAATGGAGGACTATTGCCTTGATATCATCGTAGGCAAGGGCCCCACGGCACGAAGCATCCGTATGCCTCTTGCCAAGTTTACTCTGGTAGGAGCTACCACCCGTGCGGGACAGCTCTCCCAACCGCTTCACGACCGTTTTGGTATTGTTTCAAAGCTTGAGCTTTACACAAACGAGGAGCTTGCAAGTATCGTTAAGCGTAGTGCGGGAATCCTCAATATGCCTATTGACAACGAGGGTGCTCTTGAGATAGCCTCCCGTTCAAGAGGCACACCCCGTATTGCCAACAGATTGCTTAAGCGAGTACGCGATTTTGCTCAGTTCTTGGGTAAGGACAAGATAGACCGCGAGGCGGCAGGCTATGCCCTTGACCGTCTTGAGATAGACCCCCTCGGTCTTGATAACGTTGACAGGCGTATGCTTGAGACCATCATCAAGATATACAACGGCGGTCCCGTGGGACTTGATACCCTTGCCGCAACGGTAGGCGAGGAGGCAATAACCATAGAGGACGTTTACGAGCCTTATCTCATGCAGATAGGATTTTTGTCCCGTACCCCCAGAGGGCGTATGGTAACGAGACTTGCTTACGAGCATCTTAAGATCCCCTTCAAGGGTCAGAGCGAGCAGGTAGGAATGTTTGGTGAGGATAACAAATGATATACGCAGATAAATGGAATGACTATGAGCTTCTTGACTGTTCTGACGGTGAGAAGTTAGAGAGATGGGGAAGATATACTCTTGTTCGTCCCGATCCTCAGGTAATATGGAAGGGTGAAAAGAAGCATAGCGGCTGGAAGAAGCCCGATGCCTCCTACCGCCGTTCCCGTAAAGGGGGAGGTGCCTGGAACGAGAACAGACTTCCCGAGGAATGGACTATAGAATACAAGTCCCTTGATCTTAAGTTCAAGATCAAGCCCACCGGCTTTAAGCACACCGGACTTTTCCCCGAGCAGGCGGCAAACTGGGAGTGGTTTACTCCTATCATCAAGAACGCAGGCAGACCCGTCAAGGTGCTTAACCTCTTTGCATATACGGGCGGTGCAACCGTTGCGGCTGCAAAGGCGGGTGCAAGCGTGGTTCATGTTGATGCAAGTAAGGGTATGGTTGCCTGGGCAAAGGAAAATGCGGCTCTCTCGGGATTAAGCGATCACCCCATCAGATATATAGTTGACGACTGTAAGAAGTTCGTTGAGCGTGAGATCCGCCGCGGCAACTTCTACGACGGTATTATCATGGACCCTCCCAGCTACGGCAGAGGTCCCAACGGCGAGGTATGGAAGCTTGAAGAATCTATAGACGATTTAGTGAAGCTTACCGCAAAGGTATTAGCTCCGGATGCCCTGTTCTTCCTGCTTAATTCCTATACCACAGGTCTTTCGGCAAGCACTATGGGATATGTAGTGGATCTTGCATTGGCTGATACACATAAAGGTATTACCGTTTCGGATGAGATTGGTCTTCCCGTTACACAAACGAAGGGTGCTTTACCCTGTGGAGCCGCATCACGTTGGAGCAAGATTTAATGGATAAATTTATAGAAATAAAGAATCTTAATTTTTCTTACGAGGGTGACGAGGGTGACGAGGGTGGAAGAGTACCGGTTCTCCACGATATCAACCTTGATATCAACAAAGGTGAGTTCGTAACCATCCTCGGCCGTAACGGCTCGGGAAAATCTACCCTTGCCAAGGTCATAAACATGATCCTTACCCCCGATTCGGGAGAGGTCATTATAGACGGAAAGAATATTGCCGCAGAGCTCAGCGACGAAGAACTTATGGCGGTACGCCGCCGTGTGGGCATGGTGTTCCAGAATCCCGACAATCAGCTTGTGGCGACCATCGTTGAGGAGGACATAGCATTTGGTCCCGAAAACTTAGGTATACCCTCCGACGAGATAAGACGGCGTGTGGACGATGCACTTGACACCGTGGGAATGAAGGCGTTTGCAAGACACAGCCCCCATCAGTTATCGGGTGGACAAAAGCAGCGTATTGCCATTGCGGGTATAATCGCGATGCTGCCCGAATGTATTATTTTTGACGAATCTACCGCAATGCTTGACCCTAAGGGCAGGCAGGAGGTCATGGATACCATAGAAAAGCTCAACCGCGAAAAGGGAATAACCGTAATCGCCATAACCCACAATATGGAGGAGGCGGTAAGAGGTGACCGTATCGTAGTTATCGACAACGGCCGTATAGTAAAGCAGGGAACTCCTCCTGAGGTCTTTGCCAAGCCTTATGAATTATGGGAGTTAGGTCTTGCCGTCCCTCAGGTCACGGAGCTTTTTGATATGTTAAGATGCCTTGGAGCGCACTTGCCCGAGAGCGTAATCACAGAGGAAGAAGGAGCCGAGGTGTTGGCTCGTTTGTTGAATAACTAAATGACGAAAATTGAACTTAAAGGAGTAAGCTACCTGTACGGGGGCAAAACTCCCTTTGAAAAGAAAGCATTAAATAATATAAACGCCAAAATAGAGGACGGCAGTATAACGGGTATTATCGGACATACGGGCTCGGGCAAATCCACCCTTGTTCAGCTTCTCAACGGACTGCTTCGTCCTACAGAAGGGCAGATACTTCTTGACGGCAGGGATATATGGGAAAAGCCGAAGAAGATGAGAGCACTTCGCTTCAAGGTAGGCTTGGTGTTCCAGTATCCCGAGTATCAGCTTTTTGAGGAGACCGTGAAGGCTGATATAGCCTTCGGTCCCAAGAACATGGGACTGTCTGCCGAGGAGGTGGAGCGTCGGGTTACGGATGCCGCAAAATTCTGCGGACTTGACGAAAATCTTCTTAAAAAATCTCCCTTTGAGCTTTCAGGTGGTCAGAAGAGACGCGTTGCTATAGCAGGCGTTATGGCTATGTCCCCCGAGGTGCTTATACTTGACGAGCCTGCGGCGGGTCTTGACCCCCAGGGTCGAAGTGATATCTTCGGCGGAATATGCGAATACCGCCGTAAGAGCGGTGCTACCGTTATCATCGTCAGCCACTCTATGGAGGATATCGCCCGTTACTGTGACCGAGTGCTGGTTATGTCCGGAGGCGAGGTCTGGGCAGAGGGAAGCTGTGACGATGTTTTCAGCCGAAGAGACGAGCTTGAGTCTATAGGTCTGAGTATTCCGCAGATAGCCCGCTTTGTCCGCCTTTTAAAGGAAAAGGGTGTGGACTTAGGCGATAAGCTCTATACGGTGGGAGACGTGTACCGTGCCCTTTTACCTTACTTTACGGGAGGTGACGGCGGTGCTTCGTGATATCACTCTCGGTCAGTATTTTCCCGGAAATTCGGTATTTCACCGTACAGACCCCCGTATAAAGATAGTTCTCACTATGCTTTATATCGTCGCCGTATTTATGGCGGACAGCATAATTTCCTATGCCGTTATGACGCTGGGTGCGGTTATTCTTATCGCGGTGTCCCGTATACCGCTTAAGACGGTAACCAGCGGATTTAAAACTATTCTGTTTATTATAATTTTTACAGCAGTTCTCAATATCTTCTGGACCAAGGGAGAAGATCTGCTTGTATCCTTCTGGGTGATAGATATATATGCGGAGGGACTTATCCATGCAGGCAAGATGGTGCTTCGTCTGGCATGTCTCCTTATGGGAACAAGCGTGCTTGTGTCCTATACCACCTCCCCCATAGCGCTTACAGACGGACTTGAAAGGCTTCTTGCTCCCTTAAAGGTAGTCAAGCTTCCCGTTCACGAGTTTGCCATGATGATGACCATAGCACTTCGCTTTATCCCCACCCTTATCGAGGAAACGGATAAGATAATGAACGCCCAGAAGGCAAGAGGTGCAGACTTTACCGAGGGTAATCTCTTACAGAGGGCTAAGGCGCTTATCCCTATACTTATTCCGCTGTTTGTTTCCGCATTCATGCGTGCAGGAGAGCTTGCAACAGCTATGGAATGCCGCTGTTACCACGGCGGAGAGGGCAGAACGAGAATGACCGTTCTCAAGACCAAGCCTCTTGACTGGATATTACTTGTCATATTTGTTGCCTACGGTGTGGGTATAATACTTTTATAAAAGAAAGGCGGTGCCGATATGAAAAAGATAAAACTGAATATTTCCTATATCGGCACGGCTTATTGCGGTTGGCAGGTTCAGCCTAACGCCGTATCGGTACAGCAGAGGGTACAGGATGCAGTTGAAAAGACTTTTGGAAAAAGGTATTCTCTCACCGGTTGCAGCCGTACAGACTCGGGAGTTCATGCAAGGTCCTTTATCTGCACGGTAGAGCTTGACGGGGATGCAAATAACATCCCATGTGAGCGTATTCCCCTTGTGATGAACAGACATCTTCCTACGGATATAGCGGTAAGAGAAGCAGCGGAGGTCGAGGATGATTTTCATGCCAGATACTCCTGTCTCGGCAAGGCGTATGAATATATATTTTACGATAACCCCGTGCGAGACCCCTTTTCAGAGGGCAGAGTAGCCCATATTCTCCCGAGGCTTGATGCAGACAGGATGAACGAGGCTGCCAAGGAATTTATAGGAAAACAGGATTTTCGTTCCTTTATGGCAAGCGGTTCAAAGATAGAGGATACGGTGCGTACTGTCTACGACTGCCGTGTCAGCCGTGAGGGCGATATGGTAAAGCTGTACATATCTGCCGACGGATTTCTATACAATATGGTCCGTATAATCGCAGGTACTCTTGCAGAGGTCGGACATCACAAACGGACAAAAGAGGAAGTCAGAGCGACGATAGACTCAAGAGACCGCAAAAATTCGGGACAGACAGCTCCTCCCGAAGGACTTTATCTTTACGAGGTATTCTACCGAAAGGAGAAGGAAAATGAAGAAGGCTAAAATAAGGGATATAGACTTGGGTCGTACCCCTGAGCTCGAGGTGCATCCCGAGGCACCGGTAAACGAATATTTTATAGATGTTGCAAATAAATTTAAGACGGCAAAATTCATCGTTATTATACTTCTTGTGGTGTTTATGCTGTTTATGATTTCGGTATTCAGAAGCGATGTTACGCTTGAAAACTTCAAATATCTTGTCCGTTTCTTCTCCTCGGCAAACACCGTATATTCGGGAGGATACGAGGACATTTATTATGATACCACCGGCGTTATGGATGTTGATGTTTTCAACGGGGATCTGGTTACTGTAAAGAGTGACGGAATAGACCTCTACGATATGAACGGAAGCAATGTGGCAAGCTACGATATCAATCAGGTAAGCCCCACCGTTGTCAGCCGCGGCAAGTATATGCTGGTATACGATCTCGGCGGTTATAACGCCCAGCTTTTTAACAACTTTTCTCAGCTCACCGCACAGACCTACGATTATCCCATATCCTGTGCGGCGGTCTCCGGCGAGGGAATGCACGCCGTTGTAACGAAGAGCCTTGACTATCAGTCGGTCATACATCTCTATGACCATAACTTCAACCTGATATCAAAGATATATAAGGACAAATATATTACCGATATAAAGATAGATTCAGAGGGCAAAAAACTTGTCTGTACCTCTGTTCTTGCAGAAAGCGGAAGATATACCTCAGAGGTAATGACCTATGAGCCTTATACCGATAAGGAGGAAAGCAACCTCACTCTCCCAGGCAGCTTTGCCGTGAGATGCGGCTTCTTCTCAAACGGTGGTCACGGTGCTCTTGCGGATACAGCCCTTCTTTTCTTTGATAAGGATAACAACCAGATAAGCTCCTATACCCTGGGCAGTATAGTGCCTACCGACTGTCTTATTCTCGACGATCATGCGGTGCTCTGCTATAACGAAAACATCGTAGGTTCCCAGAGCCGCGTGCTCGTATTCTCCCCCAAGGGAGAGATACTATACGATACCACCGTGGGCGACAAGATACTCGATACGGCTTATTATATGGAGCATCTCTATATCCTTACCGACTCCGAGGTGACCTCTCTTAACATGCAGACGGGCGAGCAGCTTACCGCAAAGGTTGACGCCGCCGCTACCGGAATTTATATGTGTGACAAGAACAGCATAGTTATAGACTATTCAAATATGGCTAAGGCTTTTAAAACAGCCGAAATATTTACAGGGGAGGATAACAAGTGAGTATAGCTGTAGATATTATCCTCGCAGTGATAGCGGCATCCTGCCTGATATCGGGATGGCGTAAGGGCTTTGTGGATGCGGTGATGAAGCTTGTATCCTTTATCCTTGCAGGTATCGGAGCATTTCTTTTCTACTCCGTACCCTCCGACTATATGTATTCAAAATTATTTTTGCCCAAGATAAGCGGTATGATAGAGGACTCTATCCTTTCCGGCAGTACGGGGCAGAGCATAGCAGAGCTTTTCAGTCAGAAGCCCGAGTTCTTTACCGACATACTCAACAGATATTCCACCGTAGGTGAGGTAGAGGGCTTCTACAACTCGGGTGAGGCTGTGGGTATAGAGGAGATCAGCTCCTTTATGGCAGAGCCTCTTGCCCGCGGTATCTCAAATATACTGGGCTTCGGCCTTGTATTTATAGTGTTGCTCATAGTATTGGGAATCGTTACTGTCATTCTTGATAAGATATGTAAGCTTCCCGTGCTCAAGAGTGCCAACAAACTTTTGGGGTTACTTCTCGGTACCCTTGCGGGACTGGTCTTTGCCTGGCTCATCGCCGCAGTCATAGGCGGAGTGCTACCCCATCTGTCAAAGGCGTATCCCGAGACCTTTGATCCTGCCATTATGGAGAACTCCATTGTTCTGAAATGGCTTTACAATTTCAATCCGCTAACATTATTTAAACAGTAAAGGAAAAACTAATGCAATTATGTTCAAGATGCCATAAGAGAATGGCAGTAGTATTTATTTCCCATATCGTTGACGGCAAGCAGGTAAACGAGGGGATCTGTATCAAGTGTGCAAAGGAGCTTGGTATCGCTCCCGTAAACGATATCATCAGCAAGATGGGTATCGGTGAGGAGGAGCTTGAAAGAATGGAAATGGAAATGGAGGATATGATGAGCGAGGGTGAAGAGGGGGCAGAGTCCACCGAGGTCACCGACAGCCGTACCCCTCCCATAGATTTCAGAAAGATATTCGGCGGTATGATGCCCCCTCCCGGTGCAGCACCTAACGGAGCCGTACCTCCAAAGCAGAAGGGACAGAAGGGTGCACCCAAGGCTCCCGAAAAGAAGTTCCTCGGTATGTACTGTATGGACCTTACCGACCGTGCAAGACAGGGTAAGTTAGATAACATTATCGGCCGTGACCGTGAACTTGCCCGTCTTATACAGATACTCTGCCGCCGCCAGAAGAATAACCCCTGTCTCATAGGCGAGCCCGGTGTAGGTAAGACTGCTATAGCAGAGGCTCTGGCACAGAAAATAGCTTCGGGTCAGGTCCCCTATAAGCTCAAGGACAAGGAGGTTCACCTTGTCGATATGACCGCCCTCGTAGCAGGTACTCAGTTCAGAGGACAGTTCGAGTCCCGTATGAAGGGACTTATAAATGAGGTCAAGGCTTTAGGTAACGTCATTCTCGTTATAGATGAGGTTCACTCTATCGTAGGTGCCGGAGACTCCGAGGGCTCTATGAACGCCGCAAACATACTTAAGCCCGCACTTTCAAGAGGCGAGGTTCAGGTCATCGGTGCCACAACCCTTGCCGAGTACAGAAAATATATAGAAAAGGATTCTGCTCTTGAAAGAAGATTCCAGCCCATTATAGTTGAGGAGCCTTCAAAGGACGATACCGTACAGATACTTTTGGGCATCAAGGGCTACTACGAAAAATTCCACCGTATCAAGATCACAAACGAGATTGTACGCAGAAGTGTGCATCTCTCTGAGAGATATATCACCGAGAGATATCTGCCCGACAAGGCAATAGATCTTCTTGACGAGGCGGCGGCTTATGTCGCACTTCAGCATCCCGTTATCGGCAGATACGAGGAGCTTTGTGCCTCTGTTGCCAAGGCAAAGAAGCGTCGCGAGGAGCTTGAGGCTGAAACCGAGAAGCTCACCGACGAGGGCAAGCGTGAGCAGAACTATAAGCTGATAGCAGACCTGCGTGTACAGGAGATCACCGACACCAACGAGATGAACGCTATCGCCGACGAGGCAAGAAGCGTAGCTATGACCACAGAAGATCTGGCTCATGTTATCGAGGTATGGACGGGTATTCCCGCATCCTCGGTTACCGAGCACGAGTACGGCCGCATAGAAAAGCTCTCTGACAGACTTAAGTCCCGTATCGTCGGTCAGGACGAGGCGGTAGACGCTGTTGCCCGTGCGGTCAAGCGAAGCCGTGCAGGCATTTCCTACAAGCGTAAGCCGGTATCCTTTATCTTTGCAGGTCCTACGGGTGTTGGTAAGACAGAGCTTGTCAAGACTCTGGCAAGCGACCTCTTTGACTCTCCCGAGACCCTTATCCGACTTGATATGTCCGAGTTTATGGAGAAGCACAGCGTTTCCCGTATTATCGGATCTCCTCCCGGCTACGTAGGCTATGACGAGGCAGGCCAGCTTACCGAGAAGATCAGACGCAAGCCCTACTCTGTAGTTCTCTTCGACGAGATAGAGAAGGCACATCCCGATGTTCTTAACGTTCTTCTCCAGATCCTCGACGACGGCCGTATCACCGATGCACAGGGCCGTGTGGTAAGCTTTGAGAACGCCATCGTTGTTATGACCACCAATGCGGGAAGTAACCTTAACACCAACTCCGCAGGCTTCTCGGGTAACTTTAACGATGCAAACTCCGACAAAACTCATAAGGCTCTCTCCGAGTTCCTTCGTCCCGAGTTTATAAACCGCGTGGATGCGGTCATCACCTTCAGAAGCCTTGACGAAAAGGATTTTGTTTCTATTGCCCGTATTATGCTTGACGATCTTGCGGGAGTGCTCCGTGACAAGGGTATCGAGACCACTTATACCGATAAGGCAGCTGACTTCGTTGCACAAAAATCCTTCTCCCGTAAGTACGGTGCCCGTAATATGAGAAGGTTTATAGAAACAAATATCGAGGATAAGCTTGCAGATAAGATAATATCCTCTTA
>JAZNKU010000221.1:0-5376 GCA_045578685.1 Eubacteriales bacterium | reverse complement strand
ATATTCTTGTGTAACCCTCAAAGGATGCACCGAGAGTAAACTGTACTGTGTTGTTGTTGGGGCTGACTTCATCTATATGTGAAAGATGAGTATGTCCTGCAAGGATGGCAACAACCGAAGATTCTTCCGATCTGATAAACTCAACAAACTGTTTGGTTGCCGCATTGGGATTAAGAGCTGCTGAACCGATAGTGATATCTCTGCCCCACATATTGGTTACATCCGCAACGGCGGTCTCGCAACTTACAGGAACATGCAGCATAAGGATTACCGGTGTGCCTGCCTTAGCATAAGTTTTAAGAACACTGGTTATAGTAGAGTGGACCTGATCCGTGCTGTTATCTGCAACCACAAGCACAAAGCCGTCGTACTCATATACATTACATACAGAATCCCAATATTTTTCTTCGGTATCAGGATCTGTCTCACCGAATATATCGGTAAATCCGGGCATATATTTATCTCTTTCACCCTGATAGTTATCGCTAAATGACCAGTCGTGATTGCCTAAAGTGTAGATGGAAGGAATCTTGGAGTTGTTAACAAGGTCTGCCAAGAACTTCATATTTGCGTTACTGGGAGCATCTATAATATCACCGGAAAGCAGAATCTGATCTACACCCTCATCCTCAGCTACAGCATAGAACTGTGCAAGCTTGTCCTCACGCTTGATGCCGTCCCCTACCTGGGTGTCGAACATCTGGCCTCTTACGGTCATCTCGGCAACTGCAGATTCAGAATCTGTCTCATCAAAGAGAGTAAGGTGAGTATCACTTATATGCATAAACTTAACGGATGTCTTGACACCGGGGATGGTTATCTTAACGTTTTCGATCTTCATAGGCGAAGTTTCCACACTTTCCATATATTTATCAAACTGCATCATCATCTGCGCAACCTGTGCTCTTGTAGCATTGCCTCTGGGCCGGAACATATTGTCGCCCATACCTGATACGATACCTGCTGTCTTAATGGCATATACTGCTTCCTTTGCCCAAGCTCCGATATTAATATCGTCACCAAAAGGCACATAGCTCTCTACAGTCAGATTGATATTCTTATATTTGAGGTAATTCATAAGCATAAGACAGAGATCCTGTCTTGTTATCTGCTTTGTGGGGGAATAGGCCGTTTCGGAGGTACCGGATACGATGCCGTTATTTGCCGCCCAGGATACTGCGTTGTAGTACCAGTGAGAAGGCTTAATATCGGTGAAACGGTCGCAGGCTTCCTTTGAAACATCCTCGCCCGAATAGTTTGCAAGAGCTACTACGAACTCAGCTCTGGTGATAGACTTTGCGGGAGCAAAGTTACCGTCGCTGTTACCATTGAATATACCCTTGCCTGCACAGTATGTAACGGCTTCATAGTACCAAGTTCCTGACTTTACATCGGGAAAGCTGACCGTTTCGGCAGATGCGGGTATGCAAAGTATAAGCATCACTGCCGCCAATATTGCAGATATTAATCTTTTCATAGATCTTCTCCTTACATTTTATAGCCACATTATATCACATCTGTGACAAAATATCAATGTCCTACGTAATCTTTATCTATATATATCACACAGTTAAGCTTTTCGTCAAATGCTTTGACACGCTTCTCAACCTTTGAAACAAAGTCCTTATCGCAAATATCTGCGTCAAAGGGGAGTACGACATCAAAAACAAGATTGGTATGGGTATTGCCGTACACTACACGAAAATCGTGTATAGAGGCGTTGGCACAAAGACCTTTTACTATTTCATTCACCTTGCTGCGGAGCTCGATGGTTCCGGGATCGTTATAATCGACCGGATCCATATGTATAACAGCGTGACAGTTAAGCTCTTTGGACAAATGAACCTCGATATTGTCAATAATATCATGAGCAACATTAATATCCATATTTACGGGAACCTCTGCATGAAGAGATATCATAAGCCGTCCCGGACCGTAATCGTGAACGACAAGGTCATGTATACCTGAAATGTCGTGATAACTCCTGACTATCTTTTCTATATTGCAAACAAGCTCCTTATCAGGGCTCTGTCCGAGAAGAGGTGAAATGGTTTCTTTGACTGAATTGATTCCGGTCCAAAGGATAAGGAGTGATACTACAAGACCCGCCCAACCGTCAATAGCAAAGGGGAGATATGGGGTTATTATCGCTATAATAAGGACAACGCCCGTCGATACAGCATCGCTTAAACTATCCTTGGCGGTTGCATCCATTGCCGCTGAGGAGATTTGTTTGCCTATGGCTCTGTTATAGAACGCCATATATAGTTTTACCGCCACCGATACTCCGAGAATAACAAATGAAAGCAAAGAGAACTCTACCGGCTCGGGATTGGTGATTGCAGAAACTGAGCTCTTTGCCAGTTCAAAGCCCATAAGAAGAATAGCGAACGACACAACCAGACCCGAGATATACTCAAATCTTCCGTGACCGAAAGGATGCTCGGGATCCGGCTTCATGTTTGCCAGTCTGAAACCGAATAGGGTCACGATACTTGAGCCTGCATCGGCTAAGTTATTGAATGAATCTGCAGTTATCGCTATCGATCCACTGACAAGACCGCAGATAAGCTTACCTGCAAAAAGTAAAAGATTGAGAAATATTCCAAAAACACTGCACAGTGTTCCGTAGGCGGTACGAACGGAAGGGTCTGCCGTATTATTTCTGTCCTTGATGAAAATAGAACTTAAAAGCTTAATCATATATTCTGTCCTTTAAAAATATGAGTTTTCGGATACCTTGCGGATATCATAGCTATCCTTGAGCTCTGTGTTGATAACGACATCCTCGGTATAAGAGTCAAATTTTTCGGTATATTTTTCTCTAACGATATATCCGTCCATCTTTTCAAGCTGGCTTTTGTTATTCTGTGTAAGAGAAAAATAATCTGGCAGCTCACACTTTTTGATGATATAGGTTACATTTTCATCAGATACCGTTCTTATCTCAGCAACCTTCAGCTCTGTTGCTGCCTTGATTATATCGCTGCCGAAACGGCTGTAATCGTTTTCGGATACAAAAAATCCATCGGGATAATCACCGTAATCCACCTCAGAGAACTCTTTGATATATTCGTCAAAATCACCGCCTGCCTCTACACCTGCAACCACGGTATCGATAAGTTGCTGCTTTATCGCCTTTTCCTCTTCGGTAAGCTTTACAAGCTCTATCTTTCCGTCCTCGTCATAGACATAGTTTCCGCTTTCGTCGGTCTTGAGGTTTGCACCGGAATAGATAGTTATATACTTTAGACAATAGTAATTGTTTGTATAATACTCAGCCCTCTCCTCATCTGTAGGAGTTTCCTTGCCCTGAGTACCGTACAGATATTCGTATACGGCATCGTACTTAGCGTTGTCGATATATACCTCACGGAGCATATCAAGATTCATACCAAGCTTTGCAAGGTCTGTATTTACAGCCTCTCTTGAACCTGAGTATTCTATCTTCTCGGCTATATCTGCATCTATCTCGGCAATTTTCTTATCCGAAAGAGTTAGCTTATACTCATCAAACAACCAAAGTGCTACGGTGCGGTACTGCATCTCTGTATCAATCCAGTTTGTTACATATTCCTCATATGTTTCTTCGTCGGATATGAGGGTATCCCAGAACTCGTCGCTGTCTATACCGTCGTTATAATAATACAGAAAATTACTCTTATAGGTAGACATCCAATAGGAATAGAGAGCTTCAGACGCATTTACTCCTTTATATGACATTATGTTTTTTCCATCCTTACCTGTACATGCAAAAAGTGAAAAACAGATGCATATGCACAAAACTACAAGTATTATCCTTTTCATTGTGTTTCCTCTGATCTCTGATACTGAATATATTTTGAAAGAACTCCTATGGTCTTTGCAAGAGGTTTTTTCTCACCTGCCATACGGTAGGTTGCATAGGGCTTGGACGACAAATTCAGTAACACCTTACCCTTATATTCTCCTGCAAGCACGGTCCATGTGCGGATATCTATAGGCTCGGAATAAAACAGCATTGACGTTCCCGACATAACTATCTTACTCAGACCTGCCGTTCTGCCGAGAGCTCTGATATAAGATATACGGCAGAGGTTCTCTACCTGCATGGGCATCTCGCCGTATCGGTCGAGCAACTCATCAACGATGTCCCAATAGTCATCCTCGTTTTCGATGGAGGCTATCTTCTTGTATGCCTCAATACGCTGAGCAGATGATGCAATATAAGCCTCGGGAATAAATGCATTTACCTTTATATCAACGGTACATTCAGGCTTTTCGGGCAAAAGCTCACCCTTTTCCTCAAGAATAGCCTGATTGAGTATTTTGATATACAGATCATATCCGACACTCTCGATGTTGCCGTGCTGTTCGGAGCCAAGAAGATTTCCCGCACCTCGTATTTCAAGGTCACGAAGTGCAATCTTGAAGCCTGAACCGAACTCGGTATAATCACGGACAGCACTAAGACGCTTTTCGGATATCTCACTGAGCACCTTGCCTCGCGGGTAAGTGAAATAAGCATATGCCCGACGGCTGCTTCGTCCGATACGTCCTCTGATCTGATGAAGCTGACTGAGACCCATACGGTCAGAGTTTTCAATCACAAGAGTATTGGCATTAGGAATATCAACACCTGTTTCAATAATAGTAGTGCTGACCAGGATATCAATATCACCCGTCACCATCTGCTCCCATATATCGCTCATCTCGTCTTTATCCATCTGACCGTGGGCAACCGCTACCTTAGCATCGGGTGCCATTGCGGAAATGCGGGCTGCAACATTATTGATATTGTCTACACGGTTATATAGGTAGAACACCTGACCGCCGCGGCGAAGCTCCTTATTTATGGCTTCCGCTATGATGGTTTCATCATACTCAAGAACATAACTCTGAACAGGCATACGGTCCCCGGGTGCTTCCTCAAGCACAGACATATCACGTATCCCGCTCATTGCCATATTGAGTGTTCTGGGAATGGGTGTAGCGGTGAGTGTAAGAACATCTACATTTCTTGAAAGCTGCTTCAGCTTTTCCTTCTGTGCAACACCGAAGCGCTGTTCTTCGTCCACGATGACAAGTCCCAGATCACGGAAAATTATATCCTTTGACAGCATACGGTGAGTTCCTACGATAATATCTATCTCACCGCGGCGGAGCTTGCGTATCGTTTCCTCCTGCTGCTTGTTTGTACGAAAACGGGACAGCATATCAACCTTAATAGGAAAACCTCTCATACGGGAAGCAATGGTCTGATAATGCTGCATAGCAAGTATAGTGGTAGGAACAAGCACCGCTACCTGCTTTGAGCCGTTGACAGCTTTAAATGCAGCACGCAGAGCTACCTCGGTCTTACCGAAGCCTACATCACCGCAGAGGAGTCTGTCCATG
>JAZNKU010000220.1:0-4445 GCA_045578685.1 Eubacteriales bacterium | reverse complement strand
CCTCCATTGGGCAAGGGACGAGGTCTTTGCAGTTTCCTCGCTTACCCACATATAGCCCGTATCCTCGGCATATCGCTGTGTGGACAGTGCCTGTCCGCTTGAGTTCTTGAGGATATAGACCTTATTGTTCTCAAAGGTGTTTACGGTCTTCCAACCGCTTCTTACGATCTCAAACTGACCTTCGGCATTCTCAACGCTTGAGTAGTAGCCGCTGACATAGGATTCCTCTACGCCGTATCTGATAGGCGTTACGCCGTCCTGGGCGTACTTGGGAAGGTTATCCCACTTGGTTCGCCATTCGTTTGCGGCGCTGAGCTTTGCCTCCTGGAGTCGGCGTACCGTGCCATCCTCATCGGTGACGGTCAGGTATACCGTTACCTCCTCGCCCGTATGGTCGAGGGCGTCCTCCCAATATTTCATAGTCTCAACCGAGGTGGTCTCCTCGACCCACTTTGGTGCGTTGGTGGCTATGATATAAGCGTTCTGGGTCTCGGCATCGATACGGAATCCGTGGACGATAAATCCGCCCGATACACCCGAACCGTTATCCAGTATCTCTACATTGTAGCTTGCAGTACCCACCTTATCAAGGCTGACGCATATTATACCGTTAGGCAAGCCGTAGTTGGGATCGTCCGGTCCCTTGGTCTCCTTGATATAGTAGACATTACCTGCGCCCATACCCCACATGTTGGCTACACCGTTCGTAACGGTGAACAGATTGGTAGCAGGGTCGCCGCGGTCGTGGGACTCCTTACTTACCCAGAGCTCGGCAGGTACGGTACAAGCCTTGTCGGTATATACCGAGAACTGAGCTCCGTTAAGAACATGCTTTGTAAGCACATCCTCCTTCTCTATACTGAAGGAGAATCTGGGTGCAAGGTTAAAGTATATTGCACAGTTTGACATGGAGCTTCCTCGCTCCATATAGTACAGGGTGAGCTTATGCTCGCCTGCGGAAATGCTCTGAAGTGCACGGCTGAGGGCATCGTTTTTGGTGCCGTTTATGGTAACGGTACCGGTTGAGAAGTTGATATCACCCGTCTCACAGCCGTGGAGACCGCCAAGGTCCAGAACCATGGTATCGTCGACGAATATCCATACGTCGTCGTCACCGGTAAAGCGGAAGTGCATATCTGCACCGTAGATATCCTTGTTTCCGTATTCACCCGAGGGAGTGCGTCCGCCGGGAGCAAGAGGAATGTAGAAGTCGACCTCAACACTCATACCGAACCAGAAGTTAGCACCTATGTTGGCGGTAGAATTGTTGTTATCGTTATATCGGCTGTCGTACATATAGTGGGTGGTGCCCACATATTCGCCCTCGGTGCCGTCGTAGGTATAGTTGACGGGACTCTTGCCGTTGGTGTTGGCATAGGGTGAGTTAAATGGCAGAAAGTCGGAGTATTTTCCCTCGTCCCCGTTGTTTACCGAGTCTCGGGTCGCCTCGAGATAATCGTATACATAGAAGCGTTCGTCGCTCTGATTATAGGATGCGGCGTTAAGCTCCGAGTTGTAGTAATAATATCCGAAATGATCGTGATTTGGATCAAGACAGAGCTGGAAAAGATGGTCCGCCTCTCCTATGTAGGTCTTGCCGGGTATCATAAGCTCGGGATCAAAGAAGGTATCCCTTATGGCATCTGTATAAAGTCCCGGATAAACCGTTCCCGCATCGGTAGGGTTGTTGATATCGTTGTGTCCGTTAGGATACGAGATATCCTCGTTGCCGCGGTCCCAGTCACGGAGGATAAAGTTAAAGGTGGGGTTTCCGTTATAGGGGTTGTTGCCCGAGGTAAGGAGGTTCCAGGTCTCAGAGTGGCTGCTGTTGTTGACCGTAACATCAGCCCGCTCGGACAGGACGTTCATCAGCGCTCCGTAGTCAAAGAGCTTTGTGGTGACAAAGCTGTTGGTGCTGACCGTCTCGGTAACCTGAGAGTTAAATACGCCCACATCGTAGCTTGCCGCCTTCCAGTCGGCGTAGAATACGGTATTACCCGTGATTACTACCTCGTCGCCGGGAGCGTAGTACTTATTATTTACGATATCATACCATCCCTTGAGCACATAGTTGTATTTATCGGGGGACTTCCAGCTTGTGGGAAGGGTCATGGTAGAATCGGTATATGCGGTATAGCTTACGTTGTCCGAGCCGCCTAAGCTCATGATACCGCCGTTGGTACCGTCAAGCCATACGGTACAGGGGGTAGACTGCGCTATCTTAAAGGTCACGTTCTGACCTGCCTCACGCGCCATAACGAAGGTTATATTATTGAAGTCAAAGCCCACGTAAGCCGAGTGGCTGAGCCAGACGCCGCCGTTACCCGAGGAGGTGACCGTAGTTCCCCATCTGCCGGGGGTGGTGATGCCGTTATCGCTGCCCGAATTATAGTAGGGATGCAGATAACGTCCCGTAGCCACGTTCTGTATGGCGGTCGAGCTGTTATTGTATCTTGAGAAGGTCCAGAGAATGCTCTCGGGATCCTCTATATCGGTATACACCTTGCCGTCCTCTATATACACCGGAACGGCGTTGCCCGAGCCGTCTATGGCGTAGGTGCCGAAGTCGTACTCGGCATACAGCACGAAGCGGTTTGAGCTCGTCAGCATAGAGGTATTGTAATTAACTACAGTACCTACAGGCGTGGTGGCCGCTCTCGGTGCGGCAAAGACTGCCGCAAACTCCGATGTCTCGGGGATGATACCATAGCCCAGGATCTCGCTTGAATCTATGGGATACATCACCTCGGCAACGCTTCTGTCAACATCACCCTCGATAACTATTATCTCGGTATCGCTTACCGATTCGATGATGGCAAGGGCGTTAGCCGCAGTACCCTCATTACCCTTGGCAAGGAAAAGTATGTTTCCTTCCATAGGTGAAAATTCGTCCTTGGGGATATACAGTCCCTCTGCTTCCCAAGCAAGTCGCATAGATTCGGCTCCGGCATTAGTCGGAAGATCCTCTGCTCCTGCATAGCTCATGCAGAATGTCACAAACATAGCCGACCAATCACCGTAGGGGTTTCCGTACCACTGTCCGTATCTGGTAATACCGCGACGCTCACCGTCCTCACCTAACTGATAGTTGGCAATACTCTCGGTATAGCCTAACTGGCTTTTTGCAATCTGTACCACATTCTCTGCGGTAGTAGAGCCCCGCTCCGCTTCGGCAAAGCTCGCTATCCAATCCTCTTCGGTTTCGAGATCAGCCTTATCATTGCTGTAACAGCTTGGTGTATGTATATGCTCGCCCATCTGACACATCACGATAGAGCCGTAGCAATCCTCGGTGTGGATATGAGACTCTGTCTCTTCGAGAGTACAGGTTAGAGTTCTGCTCTGACATTCCTCGGTATGGGTATGTCCTTCCCTCTCCTCAAGCCCGCAAACAGGCTCTTTGCTTTGGCACTCCTCTGTATGGGTGTGCTCTTCACCCTCCTCAAGCCCGCAGATAAAGCTGTTGTTATAACATTCGTCAATATGGACATGAGCTTCGATCTCTTCAAGACCGCAGATATATTCTACGGTATAACAGCTTTCCGTATGGGTATGTCCCGTATTTTCAGGCTGTGCACATTTAAGAAGGCTTACATTACATTCCTCGCCGTGCTCGTGCTCGTCGATACCGCAAAAAGCCTCGCCTGCCATGGTTATACCCGTAAGCTTAAGATACCAGAAAACTCCTAATACCACAAATACAGAAAGGCAGATGGCGATGTTACGGAAAAGATTCCGCATAAGCTCGGTTCTCTTTTTCTTCTGCAAATATTTAACTGTCTTTTCCTGCATCGGTCCGCCTCCTTTCCTCGGAATTTTGGTATGCTAAATTATGCGGTCCACTTAAATTCGGATATGGGCCAGAACTTACACCATATCTTGCCCACTATCTGATCCTCGGCGATACAGCCTATAGTAGTACTTCTGCTGTCGATAGAGGTCTCACGGTGGTCGCCCATCATAAAATATGCGTTTTCGGGAACCTGATACGGAAACTCTATATCACACTCACCCAGAGCCTTTTCGCTGACATAGGGCTCGTCCATAGGCTCACCGTTAAGAAATACGGTTCCGTCCTTCTCTATCCAGAGATAATCTCCCGGAACACCTATTATACGCTTGATAAGTATTTTGTTTGAATAATAGAAGGCACACAGATCCCCCGTTTTAAGCTTGTTTGTCTTGACGAGCAGGACAAGGTCACCCTCTACAAGACTGGGCTCCATGCTGTTACCCGCAATCTGTAATACCGGAAAAATAAGAGTCGCTATAAGTGCAGCAATCGCTGCAACAACTATCAACGCATTTACGGTACTGCGCAGGAGCTTTTTGAAACGCCGCTTGTACCGCTCACGCTTAAGCTCGCCGCTCAACTCGGCTACGCTTGGCAGTTTATTCTTTTTCGGTTTTTCGTCCTTTTTCTTCATCGTTTCTATCTTTCCGAT
>JAZNKU010000219.1:0-3517 GCA_045578685.1 Eubacteriales bacterium | reverse complement strand
TATTATAAGGGGCAGTGCGGTGTTATGAAGCACGGTATAGTAGGGCAGGAGCAGATCCTTCTGCTGCATATAGCTTATATGCCCGGGCTTGCCGGTGATATCCTCGCCCTGTAGCGTTACTTTGCCGCTATCCGGCATCATAACTCCCGAGAGGATGTTCATAAGGGTTGTCTTACCTATACCGCTGGGGCCGAGCAGAGCAACGGTCTGTCCTTCAGCCAGACATATATTAAGATCGTTGAATATCGTTTTAGAGTCAAAGGATTTAGTTATTCCTTGAGCTTCGAGAATGTAGTTCATACTATTTAGGCAGATACTCGTTTGTAAATCCGAAGTTATCTGCTATTTCCTTTTCTATAAGCTTGTTTTCCCAGAGGTAATCGAAGAAGCTGTTCCAGCGCTGTGCATCAAACACACCCCAACTCTCGGCGTCGTCGATATACTTTTCTGCCAACCACTTTTGACTTTCAACCACTATATCGCGGTCAAGCTCGGGAGCGTACTTGCAGAGTATGTCAGCGGCTTCTTCGGGATTCTCTATTGCATCCTCGTAGCCTCTCTGTGTAGCCTCTATAAAAGCTTTTGCGGTATCGGGATCGCTTTCAAGAAAAGCGTTGTTGGCAACAAGCACAGGAGTGTAGAAGTCAAAAGCGGGATCGATATCACCAAAGGCAAAATAGTTGGTGTCAAGACCTTTGACCTCGGCTGCAATACCGTCCCAGGCATAGTATATCCATACAGAGTCAACATTGGTCTGTATAGCGGTCAGGGTATCTGTGACGGTAGAGGGGATAAGCTCCACACGGTCAAAGTCACCGCCCTCACGCTCCATACAGGATTTTATAATTGCCTTTTCTGTAGGCAGGTCCCAGGTGGCATAAGAGTGATTTTCCATGCCCTTTGGAGAGGTGATGCCCTTGTCGGACATAGATATTATACCCGAGGTATTGTGCTGGATAAGAGCCGCAACAGCGGTTACGGGAAGGGGTGAGTCGGTAGCGTAGGCAGGAGCAAGATAGTCCTGAAAGTCTATGCCGAACTGGGCCTTTCCGCTTGCCACAAGGGCGGTTGCTCCGTCCTCGGGGGGCTGCTGTATGGTCACGTTAAGACCAAGATCTGCATAATAACCCTTTTCCAGAGCTACATAGAAGCCGGTGTGATTTGTGTTTGGCGTCCAGTCCAGGACGAGGGTTATATCCTTTTCGGAATTTGAGGCTCCGCAGGATACAAGGCATAAAAGCATTGTTAATGCTAATGTAAATGCGAGTATTTTTTTCATATTATTTCTCCTTATAGGGCATAAGCTTTTTCTCCAGAAGAGATACCAAGGCCATAAGCAAGAGGCTAAGTGCCGAAACTAATATTATCACGGCAAACATCTTGTCAAAGGCGTAGGATTTTCTCACTCTGGTCATGTACACACCTAATCCGTCGGTACCTCCCAGCCACTCGCTGATGACTGCGGATACGATACAGTATGAGGAGGAGACCTTAAGTCCTGCAAAAAAATGAGGCATACTTCGTGGCAGCTTAATATGTCTGAATATCTGAGTGCCTTTTGCTCCCATGCTGCGAAGAAGCTTTATCTCGTCGGGGTCTGCGGATGCAAAGCCGTCAAGGAATCCGACTGCAACAGGGAAGAAGCATACTATAACTATAAGTATTATCTTGGGAGATATACCAAAGCCGAACCATAACACTAAGAGCGGTGCTATAGCGATAGCGGGTACGGTCTGCGTCACCACCAGGAGGGGATAGACAGCTTTTTTTATATATACAAATCTATCCATCAAAACTGCAGCAAAAAATCCTATTACTATGCTTACAGCCATGCCTATGGCAGACTCGGTAAGGGTATAGCCTGCATGTCCCATAAGTACACGGAAATCCGTGACAAATGCTTTGATCACCTTTATCGGGGAGGGAAGCATAAAGGCAGGGACTATCCCGGTTACAGACAGGATCTGCCATATGATGATAAGTGTTGCAAACACCCCTGCGGGCAGAAGTTTGTCAATTATGCTTTTCGGTCTTTTCATTGATAGTCATAACGTCGCCGTCATTTTTGGCACATATCTTGATATAGGTCATTATCTCCTCGGCACCTGCCTTAAGAGATATTCTTGTGACCTCGGATACGATCTTCATTATGGTATCGTAGTCACCCTCTACCGTGGTCTCGAAGGGACCAACCACGGTATGAAGTCCGAAGCTCTTTATAAAAGCAATAGCTTCATCGACTATTCTGACCACTTCCTTGTTGTCAGCATTCATAGGCAATATCTGAATTGCCGCGCTTGTAAGTTGCATAAACGCACCTCCTAAACAAAAAATAAGGCCCTCCCGTCGGAAGACCTTGAAATAGTGTCACTATTTCCCTCCGCCGGCATTATCCGGATCAGGTTATGGGTCCCGAACTCAACGTTCGATCTCAGCCGAGGTAACTCAGCTCCCCTTTGTACATACCAATTATACATCATGACAAAGAATTTGTCAAGATGTATAATTGTAATGAATAATGAATGATGAATAATTAAAAATGAATAATTAAGGAGGATTTCTGCTTTACAGAAATCTACTTTTCTAATATAAGCGCTACGAACTTAAGGTCAGTGTTGCCTATATTCTCAAGAGCGTGGCTCTCACCGTCGTCACAGAAGAGCACGTCACCGGGGAACACCTCGTATTCCTTGCCGTTGTCGTCATAAATTCCCTTACCGCTTAAGATAAAGTAGGTTTCGGTCTCGCCTGTGTGAGTATGCTCACCAAGAGAGCATCCGATTTCAAGGGTTATCTCTGAATACATACGGCAACCGCCGGACATCTCGTCTGCGGTGAGAATTGAGTCAGCGATAAGATGACCCTTACCGCCGAAGCGCTTTTCTATTACCTTTCGTGATCTTTCTATCTTCATAACCTTACTCCCGTTTCATCGTATATCTTATCGGTGAACATATCCTGTATCCTTTTTGCAAGTACCTGATCCTTGCCGCCCACAGCCTTGCCGTCTATCTCATAAACAAAGATAACATTCTTTGTGGTAGAGCAGAGAATTATCTCGTCGGCATCATAAAGCTCGGAAACGGTGAATATGCGTTCCTCTGTAGGGATTCCTGCACCGTCACACAGCTGCGATATGACAGCCCTTGTAATTCCGGGAAGTATAAAGCGGTCAAGGGGCGGCATAACTACGACTCCGTCCTTTATCATAAGTATAGAGCTGTGTGCAGCTTCTGTTACGCGTTCACCTCGGTGCATAAGAGCCTCGGTCGCACCGAGAGAGGTAGCACGCTGTGCCGCAAAGACATTGGGCATAAGGTTGGTGGTCTTTATATTGCAGAACTCAAATCGCATATCCTCTATGCTTGCAAGACTTGCACGCTTATCCTTGTTAGGCAGGGCTATGGGAGAGATATACATTATAAGGTTGGGCTTCGCTCCGACAGGGAACTCGTGCTTACGGGGAGCGTTACCTCTTGTTACCTGGATATAAAGCATTTCTTCCTTTTCATAAGAA
>JAZNKU010000218.1:0-11206 GCA_045578685.1 Eubacteriales bacterium | reverse complement strand
TTCAAACTCTTGAGGGCACGCCTTGCATTATGCACGGCGGACCTTTTGCTAACATTGCTCACGGCTGTAACTCCGTTCGTGCTACAAGACTTGCGTTAAAATTAGCCGACTATGTTATTACCGAGGCCGGATTCGGTGCTGATTTAGGTGCTGAAAAGTTCCTTGACATCAAGTGCCGTTTTGCAGGTCTTAACCCCGATGCAGTGGTTATCGTTGCAACAGTTCGTGCACTTAAGATGCACGGAGGGCTTGCAAAGACAGAGCTTGGAAGCGAAAACCTCGAAGCACTTGAAAAAGGTCTTCCTAACCTTCTTCGTCATGTTTCCAACATCAAGAATGTTTATAAGCTGCCCTCTGTTGTAGCTGTAAACCGTTTCCCCACCGATACCGATGCCGAAATCGACTTGGTTATCGAAAAGTGTAAGGAGCTTGGTGTAAATGTTGTTCTGTCCACCGTTTGGGCAGAAGGCGGCCGTGGCGGCGAGGCTCTGGCTCACGAAGTTGTACGCCTCTGCGAGGAGGAAAAGGGTGACTTTACCTTCAGCTACGAGGATTCCGACAGCCTTGAAGAGAAGATTGAAAAGGTTGTAAAGAAGGTATACGGCGGTGACGGTATCAACATACTTCCCGCAGCAAAGAAGCAGCTTGACAAGCTCACAGAGCTTGGATTTGGTTCCTGTCCCGTTTGTATCGCAAAGACACAGTATTCCTTCTCTGACGATATGACAAAGTTAGGCGCTCCCACCGGCTTTACCGTAACCGTAAAGAACGTTAAGATCAGCGCAGGCGCAGGCTTTGTGGTAGTTCTGACAGGTGACATTATGACAATGCCCGGACTTCCCAAGGTTCCCGCAGCCGAAAAGATCGACGTCGATGACAACGGAAAAATCAGCGGATTATTTTAAGCAAACAAGTGTTTGTATCCAAAATCGGATGAAGTATATTTATACAGTACATAATCACACGAGGATATAAATCTCAAAAAGTATAAAACTGTAAACTTATAGAGGCTTTTCGCTCAAAAAGAGCGAAAAGCTTCTTTTGATTTTACAGGAATTTACAAATATATTGTTAAAATGTAACAAATATTGATGTGTCAACGAATTTCCTTGACATAATATGACCAACAGTGATATAATTGTTAATTAGTGAGAAAAAATAAACTTCAAAGGAGAATTTTAGAAATGAACCTCACAAAGAGAGTGCTTGCAGTAGTTATGATACTGGCAATGCTCATTCCAACACTTCCGACTATGCTGACGGCGGCTGACACCGCAACCGTTTTCTTCAATGCAAACGGCGGAAGCGGCGGTCCCGGCAAGGTAACAGCTACGGTCGGTACCACTTTAACCGTTCCATCTACCAATCCCACCAAGTCCGGAATGGTGTTCCGCGGCTGGGCTATATCGGCAGAAAACGCCGCTATGGGTAACATCACCTATTCCGCAGGCTCTTCAGTTCAGGTCAAGGGCGACTTGACACTGTATGCAAGCTATGCGTACACCGTAGTGCTGAAATGCGGCAATGAAGGTGCAGGAACCTCCACAAAAACACTCTATAAGTTCCCCGGAAAGGAGCTTTCGCTTTATCACGATAAGGCAAGTATAAAGACCTACTACGGTATGTATCCCAAGAATAACGATCAGCGTTTCTTTATTCAGTGGAACACCAAGCAGGACTCCACCACCTCCAAGGGTACAGGTGTGGCATACTGGCAGAACTATAACACCAATGCCTCTGTTACCCTCTACGCTATCTGGGGTTACCCCATCAGCTATCATGCAGACGGCGGTGTGTTCCCCAAGACACAGACAGAGGTATTTAAAGCCTATGTTTGTGATTGTGATGACAACAACTATCAGAACCCTAAGACCCTTTACGGAAACTTTGATTTTCCCGAGGGCGATAATACTCCCACAAAGGACGGTTGCCGTCTCTATACAATGAGCGGTACCGTATTCTACGGACTTCTCTACCCCGATATGAGTTTCTTCACAACAGAGACTGCTCAGCAGAATCTTACCATACCTCCCACAGGCGGAAAGATGCCTTGGAGTTCCTTCCACACAACCACCAACGAGGACGGCAACTATGCCCCTGAGTTCTATGCTATCTGGGAACCCTCCGTTACCTACAAAGCAAACGGCGGTTCAGGCTCTGACGTGGTTGAATGGATAACCTGGGACTGGGATGGTGTTTATATGTATAAGAGCTACACCGTTCTCTCCAACAAATTCTCCAAATCCGGCGCTTCCTTCAGAGGTTGGAACACCGAGCCTGACGGCAGCGGTATATCATACTCTGCAGGCTCTGTCATCAACCATAAATCCTCAGACCCTATCGTTCTTTATGCACAGTGGTCTGACGGTACTCACGGCGCACGTGCGCAAGAAAAATATATGGTAAGCTTTGATGCCAATGGCGGTATATTC
This sequence comes from Eubacteriales bacterium, assembly GCA_045578685.1. Taxonomy (GTDB): domain Bacteria; phylum Bacillota; class Clostridia; order Oscillospirales; family CAG-272; genus RGIG7300. The sequence goes on along the minus strand of JAZNKU010000218.1, from coordinate 8,774 downwards.
CCTCCTGCGGCAGTCTACAAATACTACGGATCCGTACTTAAGCTCCCCACAACTACTCCCACAAGACCCGGATTTAAGTTTATGGGCTGGTCTACAGATAAGCTCTCCGGCACCGTTCAGTACAAAGCGGGCGATAACTACGGTATAGATGCGGTAGAAAGACTCTATGCTGTATGGTCTACATGTACCTCTCATGCCTACACAAGAACCTCCTCCACCGCCTCTACCTGCACAACACAGGGTAAGTATGTATATACATGTTCTATCTGTAAGGCAAGCTATGACGATTATCTTGACTACAGCCACAGTTGGGGCAACTGGGTACCTAACTCTGACGGTACAGAAACCAGAACCTGTACAGTATGCGGTGTGACCGAGACAAGAGAAGCTCCCTGCGTTCACGTATATGACGAGGGCTGGGTGACAAAGGAACCTACCTGTACCGCTTACGGAGTAAAGGTATTTACCTGTACGCTCTGCGGCTCTATGTATAACGAAAAGATAGAAATGCTTGAGCATTCCTTCACCAACTACGTATCCAACAACAATGCTACCTGTTCTCACGGCTCTACGTTTACGGCTCAGTGTGACTACGGCTGCGGAAAGACGGATACATATCTTGATGACTCGACCAAGCTTGAACACGTATTTACAAACTATATTCCCGATGACAACGCAACCTGTATGAACGGAGGTACTGCAACTGCAACCTGTGACAACGGCTGCGGTGCTACCGATACCAAGTCCTATGACGGTGCCACCATCGGACATAAGTTCTCCTACTACTCCTACAACAACGATGCTACCTGCGGCAAGGACGGTACTATGACATCCTACTGTGAATACGGATGCGGCACCACCGACACAAAGATCAAGCCCAATTCCGCTACGGGTGAGCATATATTCTATGATTATATTTCCAACAACGATGCTACCTGTACCTCTGACGGTACTATGACAGCAAAGTGCGAAAACGGCTGTGACGTAACCGACACCATCAAGGACGTGGGTACAAAGCTCGACCATGTTTTCACCACCTATACAGACGACAACAACCCCACATGTACTCACGATGCTACAAAGACCGCATACTGTGAATACGGCTGTGGTACTACAGACTCTAAGTACATCGAAGGTACTAAGATCGACCACGTATTTACCGTATATACCTCTGACGGCAACGCTACCTGTCAGAAGGATGGTACAAAGACCGCAAAGTGTGACTTTAACTGCGGTACTACCGACACAGTAGCAGACGAAAACTCCACAGTTGACCACTGGTACACCGATTACGAATACAACAGAGATGCTACCTGCACCGAGGACGGTACAGAGACATCCTTCTGTAACTTCGGCTGCGGCGAGTCTATCACTGTAAAGGCTGAGGGTACCGCAAAGGGTCACAAGTTCGGTGACTGGGTAGAGACAAAAGAGCCTACAAGCGACACCTTCGGCGAAGAGACCGCTTACTGCTCTGTATGCGGTGCGGCAGAGATCCGTTACACTCCCATGATCGGCACACCCGAGATCACAGCAAAGAACTATGACGTAAGCATCACAAATGCTGATAAGATCAACTTTATCAGATATGCAAGCGGTGTTCATACCACAAGCGGCTCTATCAAGAATGCTCCCGACTGTGTAAATATTGATAGCAAGGTTATCAAGGCTAACACTACCGACTCTGTATATACCCGCCATATGCCTACAGCAGGCTACTATACCTTCTGGGTAAGAATGGTTGACGGCAAGGAGCATATCATTGAGGCTGATGTTACCAACATCAAGGCATCCGTTTCCTCCTACGGCGTTAAGGTCACAGTTCACGATCTTTACGATATCAAGGATATCTTTATTGCCAAGGGCGAATACAACAACTATGACGAGATCAAGGACAACGGTTATATCGTTCGTCTTACTGCTAACAAGATAGCTGATAAGCATGAATATACCTACACCGTTACCCAGCCCGGTATGCATACCGTCCTTGTAAGATATAACGACGGTACAGAAGTTCTCTTCCACAAGGAGCTGACCGTTGATGTTCCTACCTTCTATGAAAACGGACTTCAGGTAACCGTAGATAACATCCCCGATATCCGTATCATCAGAACTGCTACGGGTAAGTTCTCTACAGCATCTGAGATCAAGACTGCTGCAGACTGCCGTAACTTCAATAACAAGACTACTATCAAGGATGCTGAAAGCTATATGATCCAGTACCGTACAGAGGGTTGGATCTCTATAGTTGTCGAGTACAACAACGGCTATCAGCATATCCACAACTACTATGTACAGCCTAAGGTTCCTACCTTTGCTGTTAACTCAACCACAGTTACCATCGGTGATCTTGACGACCTCTATATCGTAAGATATGCGGTTGGTACATACAACAATGCGGCTGACATCAAGCGTGCTCCCGGTTCCGAATACATCAGACCCGAGGCAGCTGTGAACGGTGTTATCACAGTTGAACTTAAGTACGGTACAACCTACAGTTTCCTCGTTCAGTATAATGATGAAAGTTATAACTACTTCACCTTCACCACTGAGGAGCAGAGACCCGAGGGTATGTATATCATGACTATGGATCCCAACGGCGGTACTATGCCCCAGGGCTATGAGCTTAAGTACTACTTCTACCTCAATCAGAGATTTGTAGACGTTATCGGCGGTTATCCCGTTCCTACAAGACCCGGATATACCTTCTATGCATGGGAAAGAGTTGACTATCCTCACGACCACACTTGGGTAGAAGATTGGGGAACTCAGCCCTATACCTTCGAACACGACGTAACTCTCAGAGCTATCTGGACAAAGAACTAAGCAAACAAATTTATAAGCTTAAAACCGCACCTCAAATCGAGGTGCGGTTTTCAGTTAAACTCATTCTCTTTGATGTAGTTTATAAATGCTTTAAGGCTCTTTGACATCCATTTGTTCTTATGATAAATGAGCTGCTTCCAGATATCAAGCTTCATATCGGCTACGTCAAGATAGCAGAGCTCGCCCGAATCTATAAGAGGCTTTGTAACGAAGTCGGGCAGGTATGATATCATATCTCCCTTGGCTATGACCGAGGTAATTATATCGGTACGTCCTATCTCAAGTACAGGAGTTATATCTATAGAGCGCTTGGCAATCTCACGGTCAAACACCTGCCTGTAGCCCTGACCGTACTCGGTAAGGATAAAGGGCTCGGTTGCTATATCCTTTATGGACAGTCCCTTTTTACCCGAAAAGGGTGAGTTGACGCTTGTAACAAAGTGCATTGAAAGCGGCTGTTCCTTAGCTATAATATAGTCCTTACGGTAATTGTGTCTGTCAAGGGTAATGATAATATCCGCCTCGTTGTGGTCTAACATTTCGAACATCACAGAGGTGTCTGCCGTAGTGAACTTGATAGATATACCCGGATACCTACTGTGAAAATCTATATACCGTGAGTATATCATCTCTTCACATACCGAATCTGGAGTGACGATATGTATATGACCGTTACATTCTGTTTCTTCGGCAATATTATCCTTAAACTCATCGGTAAGCTCTCTTATCCTGTGAGCATAAGACACAAGCTCGTGACCGCGCTGGGTCAGTGTTATAGTGTGATTGATACGCTCAAACAACAGACAGCCAAGCTCATCCTCCAACTGCTTTATCTGAAAGGATACCGTTGACTGAGAATAGTCAAGCTGCTCTGCAGCCTTGGTAAAGCTACCTAATTCTGCCACGTGTATAAATGTAATAAGATTGCGAAGCTCCATAGCGATCTCTCCATCGAAAATATAGATGGTTATCATTCAAACCATCCGTTTGACTAATCTTGATTGTTATTATATAATAAAACATATCAAAAAGCAATACCAATTTACAAAAATATAAATGTTATTTTTGTAGGTATGACATCAGGAGGAAAAAACAAATGACTAACGCACAACTCTACACCATCGTTGCTCTGTGTATCTACGGCATACTTATGGCAGCCGTGGGTGTTATGAGCTACGGCAGATCAAAAAGCCTTGAGAACTTCCTTATAGGAGGTAGAAATATCGGCGCATGGGCTACCGCCTTTGCTTACGGAACTACCTACTTCTCGGCAGTGGTGTTTGTAGGTTATGCGGGACAGCACGGCTGGAATATCGGTATCGGTGCTATATGGATCGGTATAGGCAATGCGATCCTCGGATGCCTGCTCTCCTGGCTTCTTTTTGCTAACCGAACACGCAAGATGACCAAGAAGCTGGAATCCAAGACAATGCCCGAATACTTTGAAAAAAGATATGATTCCAAGGGTATGAAGATCCTTAGTGCTGTTATAATCTTCGTATTCCTTGTTCCCTACTCTGCAGCAGTATACAAGGGTCTGGGTTCACTGTTCGGAATGGTATTTCCCGGAGTTGCAACCTGGGTATGGATGCTGGTTATCGCAACCCTGACAGCCGTCTACCTTGTGGCGGGCGGATATATCGCAACCTCGTATACCGACCTTATACAGGGTGTTATTATGATAGGCGGCGTTATCTGCCTCGTTGCGGCAATACTGAGCCACGATTCGGTTGGCGGCATCACCGGACTTATAGAAAACCTCAGCAACTTCACCTCTCCCGCAGGGGATCCAAATCCCACAACGGGTGCTCAGCTTACAAGTATTTTTGGAGGCTCATCGTTTAAGTTCCTCTGCTTCAATATCCTGCTTACCAGCTTTGGTACCTGGGGTCTGCCTCAAATGATCGGCAAGTTCTATGCTATCAAGGATACCGCCGCTATCAAACGCGGCACCGTTATCTCCACTATCTTCTGTACCGTTATCGGTTGCGGCGCATACCTTATAGGCAGTACCTCCCGTCTTATCCTTGGCGGCACTCTCCCTGAAGGCGGAATAGACTCGGTCATCCCCGCTGTTCTTATAAAGGTGCTTGGCAACAGTACCTTTGGAACAACTCTCTTAGCTATAGTTATGGTGCTGCTGCTTTCGGCATCTATGTCAACGCTACAGTCCGTTGTATTGACTTCTGCTTCTGCGGTAGCTGTAGATCTTATCCCCGCACTGAGAAAGAAGGAGACCTCACCAAATGCAAAGGTCGTACTTACCAGAGCGTTCTGTCTTATCTTCGTTATCTGCTCCTTTGTTTTTGCAACCCAAAATATTCCGATAATAGTTAATCTTATGTCCTTCTCTTGGGGTCTTGTTTCGGGATGCTTTATCGGTCCTTACATCTGGGGTCTTTTCTCAAAGAAGATCACAAAAGCCGGTGCTTATGCCGGTATACTATCGGGTCTTATCACCGTGGGCGGTGCTACTCTTGTTATATCCCTCAATTCAGGCTTTAAGGCAGCGGCGGCAAAATCTCCCGAGATGGGTGTTGCGGCAATGGCAATTTCTCTTGTGATTGTTCCCGTTGTCAGCCTTATCACCAAAAGCAGGGATGAAAAGCGAGTAGATGAGATCTTTAGCTGTTACAACGAAGATTGATCCGTACATAAATCACTAACAAATTTGTAAAAAGCTATTGACATTTTCGTTCCAGAGTGCTAAAATCAATACAACATCTAAATGCGATGATCGGAAACCAGTAGGTACGCAGAAGCCCCCGAGAGAGCTGTCGGTCGGTGCGAGACAGAGGGTAGAACGTATTGAATTCATTCCGTAGCAGTGCGCTGAACAAGAGTCATCTTTATTAGGACGCAACGGGAGTTCCCGTTACAGAACTAAGGTATGTCAGTACCTGACAAGGCCGCTTCTGTGAGGTAGCGGCGAACTGAGGTGGTACCACGGGATCAATAGATTTCTCGTCCTCTGTATTCTTTGGGAATGCAGAGGACTTTTTGTTTGTCTGCTTCCAATACTACTTAGAAAGGGTGTTCAAAATGGCACAGAATTATTACCAAAAAGAAATTGAGACCATGCCCCGTGAGGACATGAAAAAGCTCCAATCCGAAAAGCTGGTTAAACAGGTAAAGCACGTTTACGAAAACGTACCCTACTACAAGAACCTTATGGACGAAAAGGGTGTTACTCCCGACGATATACAGTCTATAGACGACCTCCACAAGCTTCCCTTTATATCCAAGGCAGACCTAAGAGACGCTTATCCCTACGGCCTGCTTGCAAAGCCCTTGAGCGACTGCGTACGTATCCATTCTACCTCGGGTACTACAGGTAAGCGTGTAGTTGCATTCTACACACAGAACGACATTGATCTGTGGGACGACTGCTGTGCCAGAGCTATCGTAGCAACCGGTTCTGACAACACCGACGTTTGTCAGGTTGCATACGGATACGGTCTCTTTACAGGCGGTATGGGGCTCCACGGCGGTGCCTCCAAGGTAGGTTGTCTTACCCTGCCTATGTCATCGGGTAATACCGAGCGTCAGATACAGTTTATGACAGACCTCGGCGCTACCATCCTCTGCTGTACTCCCTCTTATGCGGCGTACGTTGCGGAGAGCTTAAAGGAGCAGGGCTACAAGCCTGAAGATATTCCTCTTAAGGCAGGCATCTTCGGTGCAGAGCCCTGGACCGAGGAGATGCGTCAGGCGATAGAGCGAGATCTTGGCATCAAGGCATACGATATCTACGGTCTTACCGAGACCACCGGCCCCGGTGTTGCATTTGAGTGCAGCGAGCAGACAGGTATGCACGTAAACGAAGACCACTTCTACGCAGAGATAATCGATCCCGATACAGGTGAGGTCCTTCCCGAGGGCTCAAAGGGTGAGCTGGTATTTACCTCCCTTGATAAGGAAGCATTCCCCCTGCTTCGTTACCGTACCCGCGACATCTGTGTTCTTACCCGTAAGGAATGCTCCTGCGGCAGAACTCTTGTTAAGATGGCAAAGCCTATGGGCAGAACAGACGATATGCTCATCATCCGCGGTGTAAACGTATTCCCCAGCCAGATCGAGACCGTGCTTCTTAAGGAAGGCTACGAGCCCAACTATCAGATCATCGTTGACCGCGTAAACAACAACGACACCTTTGAGGTCAAGGTTGAAATGACAGCCGAGCAGTTCACCGACAAGGTAAGCCAGATCCTTAGTATGGAAAAGGCTCTTGCAAACGCTATGAAGATAATGCTGGGCATCAACCCTGCCGTTAAGCTGGTTGCTCCCAAGACCATTGCAAGAAGTGAAGGCAAGGCAGTTCGTGTAATAGATAAGAGAAATTTAATATAAGAAAGGAGCATTAATATGGCAATCAAGCAGTTAACAGTATTCGTAGAAAACAGACAGGGTGCTATGGTGGCAATCACCGAAACACTCTCTAAGCATAATGTCAATCTCCGTGCTCTCTCTATCGCAGAGACAGAGGATTTTGGTATTCTTCGTCTTATCGTAAATGACGAGGAAACCGCAGAAAAGGTGCTCCGTGACGAGGGATATCTTATCAAGATCACAGATATCGTAGGCGTTAAGATAGGGGATGCTCCCGGTAAGCTCTCCGCAGCCCTCAAGGTTCTTGACGATAACAAGATCAACATCGAATACCTCTATGCGTTTATGGCAAGAACCGAGAAGCACGCTTATGTTGTTATCCGTGTAGAGGACAATAATGCCGCAGAGTCCGCTCTTACAAGTGCAGGCTTCCACCTTGTTACCGATGCGGACGTAGCAAAGTTATAAAATTATGTCAATGAATTTTCACCGCAAGCTCCCTATCCCAAAGGACGTTAAAGCCGAGTTTGCATTAAGCGAAGAAATGATAGATCAAAAGGCAAAGAGGGACGCCGAGATCAAGGCTGTTTTTGAAGGCAGCTCGGATAAGTTTATACTTATCATAGGTCCCTGCTCTGCCGATCACAGCGAGCCTGTGCTTGATTATATTTCAAGACTAAAGCGTATAGAGGAACAGGTCAAGGATAAAATAGTCATTATACCCCGTATCTATACTAACAAGCCCAGAACCACAGGCAAAGGCTATAAGGGAATGCTCCATCAGCCCGACCCCGAGGCAAAGCCTGATATGTACAAGGGGCTGGTTTCTATTCGAGAGCTTCATTTAGCGGCGCTCCGCGACTACGGTTTTTCCTGTGCGGATGAGATGCTTTATCCCGAGAACTACCGTTATCTTTCTGATCTTCTTTCCTACGTGGCAATAGGAGCGCGTTCTGTTGAGAACCAACAGCACCGACTTACTGCAAGCGGCATAGAGGCTCCCGTAGGTATGAAGAATCCCACCGGCGGTGATATGTCGGTTATGATGAACTCTATCGTTGCCGCCCAGTCGAGTCACACCTTCTTATATAGAGGCTGGGAGGTATCCACCAACGGCAACCCCTACACACATGCGATTTTAAGGGGGTACGTGGACTTTTCCGGCAGAAGTGTGTCCAACTATCACTATGAGGATCTTCTGCGCGTAGAGGAGCTGTATGAGGGTTCGGGACTGGTTAATCCTTCTGTTATTGTGGATACCAACCATAACAACTCGGGCAAGCAGTATCTTGAACAGATACGAATAGCCAAGGACATCGTTCACAGCCGCAATCAGAACGACACTATCAAGCGATTGGTAAAGGGTCTGATGATCGAAAGCTACATCGAGGACGGTGCCTGTAAAGCAGACGAGCATATCTTCGGCAAGTCTATCACCGATCCCTGTTTGGGTTGGGAAAAGACCGAAAAGCTAATACTTGATATAGCGGAAAAGTTATAAATAACGCATATAAATAAAATTATCCAAGTGTTAAAACACTTGGATAATTCTATTTATGCAATAAATTTATGCCTTCTTCTTTGTTACAGCTTTGATAACAAAGAGTGTTGCTACCATA
>JAZNKU010000217.1:0-2309 GCA_045578685.1 Eubacteriales bacterium | reverse complement strand
CCTTGCTATGGCATACGTGCCTGTACAGGAGTTTAAAAATCTCTACAGATGCTGTGAACCTCTGGAGAAGGGAACACTTTTTGCAGATCTCTACAAGCCCTACTGTATGGGTGTATGCCGCCGATGAGAGATGAAGTTATGAGAGAGCTGCAGTGTGTCAGCTTTGCTATGGATGAGCTGAGGCTTTTTATCGACACACATCCCGACTGCACCGAGGCAAAGGCTCTTTTTAACGAATACGCCGCCAAGCGTAAGGAGCTAAAGCACCGTTACAATGCCGAAATATCTCCTTTAGGCGGATATGATGCCGAGGAAACCGACTGCTGGCGCTGGGTAGACAACAGTGCCTGGAAGGGAGGAATGAACTGATGTGGGAGTATGAAAAGCGTTTACAGTTTCCCGTGAACATCAAAACACCCGATGCAAGGGCCGCAAAGGTCATTTCCAGTCAGTACGGAGGACCCGACGGAGAGCTGGGAGCATCCCTGCGATATTTTTCCCAGAGCTATGCTATGTCTGACAACAAGGTTGCAAACCTCCTTCGGGACATAGCCACAGAGGAGCTTGCACATCTTGAGATGGTGGGAACCATCCTTATGCAGCTTACCAAAAATCTCAGTATCGACCAGATCGAAAGGGAAGGGTTTGATGCCTATTTCGTAGATCATACCGTAGGAGTTTACCCTCAGGCGGCGGCAGGCGTGCCTTATACGGCGGCGTTCATGCAGTCCAAGGGTGACCCCATAACAGATCTCTTTGAGGATATGGCAGCAGAGCAGAAGGCAAGAACCACCTACGACAACATTCTCAAGCTGGTGGATAACCCCGATGTCATCGAGCCTATCAAGTTCCTTCGTCAGCGCGAGGTGGTACACTTCCAGCGCTTCGGCGAGGCTCTGGCAATGCTCCGCGACGACCTTGATTCAAAGAATTTTTACTACTATAACCCATCCTTTAAAAACGGATGCAGATAAAGGGCACAATTTGTGCCCTTTATTAATTTAATTATTAAATCAATTTGCCGAAAACTGTTGATTTTTTGACATTTTAATGTTATAATAAATCGGGGTGTTGTGGCACCTTGTGTATTTGTGCTATTTGTTAATTAAATTGAAAGGGAAAATTTTGATGGATGCGGTAAAGATCGATCTTGCTTCGGCAAATGTCAAGACAACCAAAAAGCAGTTTGAGATAAAAAAAGAGACCCCCGGCGGCGGCAAGTGTTACCCGTTTTTCAAGAGAGCCTTTGATATTGTAGTATCCTTTATCGGATTTCTTATATGCTGTATACCTATGGGTATACTTGCTCTTATCATCAAGCTGGACTCCAAGGGTCCGGTGATCTACAAGCAGGAAAGGGTAGGACTTGGCGGCAATCCCTTTATGATATACAAATTCCGTACCATGAGAGTTGATGCAGAGGCAAACGGTCCTCAGTGGGCAAGTGAGAACGACGACCGCTGTACCAAGGTTGGGCGTTTTCTTCGTAACACCCGACTGGACGAGCTTCCTCAGCTTCTCAACATTCTCGGCGGTCAGATGAGCATTGTCGGACCCCGTCCCGAGAGAGAATGTTTTTATGTTGAATTTGAAAAATACATACACGGCTTCCGTAACCGCCTTGACGTCAAGCCCGGTTTGACAGGTCTTGCACAGATAAACGGCGGCTATGACCTTGCCCCCGAGGAAAAGATAGTTTTCGATATGGAATACATAAGAACAAGAAGCTTCTGGGGAGATATCAAGCTCATATTCAAGACCGTGAAATTAGTATTCACACACGAGGGTGCAAGATGATAAAAGGTATAAGCGTAGTAATTCCTTGTTATAATGCAGAAAAGACTCTGGGCAGAACCGTAGACTCGGTTCTTGCCCAGAGTTATCAGGATATAGAGATAATCCTTATCGACGATGTTTCAAGGGACGGCACCCTTGCCCTTGCCCGTGAGTACGAGGCAAAGGACAGCCGTATCCGCGTAATCGCAAAGGCGGAGAACGGTGGCGTTGCAAGAGCCCGTAACGATGGTGTCAAGGCAGCAAGGCACGACTGGATAGCTTTTGTGGACAGCGATGATTATTGGACTGCGGATAAGCTGGAAAAGCAGATAGCCGCGGTAGAACGGGATCCCTCTGTAGGTCTTGTATTTACAGGCTCTGCTTTTATATCCGACGAGGGAAGGATGTTTGACTACACACTTTCTGTTCCCGAGCGTATCACCTATAACGAGCTTCTGTCCCAGAATCTCATTTCCTGCTCCTCCGTGCTTGTTAAGAAGGAGCTTATGCTCGATAACCCCATGCCCACAGAC
>JAZNKU010000216.1:0-3904 GCA_045578685.1 Eubacteriales bacterium | reverse complement strand
CTGAAAAGAATACTGTCCTTGTCGATATTACGGTAAACGACTAATTTTGATAATAAACGGTACATATTAAACCTCCCGTCAATAAAGCTCTGTTGATAAATATCTGTCTCCCGAATCGGGAAGTATAACGACGATATTCTTGTCCTTGTTCTCTGTTCGCTTGGCAAGTGCGGATGCCGCATAGAGAGCAGCACCACCCGAGATACCGCAGAGTATACCCTCTTTTTTACCTAAAAGCCTTGCAAGGCTATAGGCCTCCTCGGTCTTGACACGGATGACCTCGTCGTATACATCTCGGTCAAGTATCTCGGGAATGAAGTTTGCACCTATTCCCTGTATTCCGTGAGGACCTGCGTTACCGCCCGACAAAAGCGGAGAATCGTCGGGCTCAACTGCAATTACCTTAATATCAGGATCTTTTTCCTTAAGATATCTGCCCGTACCGGAAAGGGTTCCGCCCGTGCCTACGCCTGCCACGAAGATATCAACCTCGCCCTCGGTATCCTCATAGATCTCGGGCCCTGTGGTATCGTAATGAGCCTTGGGGTTTGCAGGATTGGTAAACTGACCTGCTATGATGGCATCGGGGATTTCTTTGACAAGTTCTTCTGCCTTGGCTATAGCACCGCTCATACCAAGTTTACCGTCGGTAAGCACAAGCTCAGCACCGTATGCACGCATAAGCTTCTGACGCTCGACAGACATGCTGTCGGGCATAACTATGATAGCTCTGTAGCCTCTTGCGGCGGCAACCGAGCAAAGTCCTATACCCGTGTTTCCGCTGGTGGGCTCAATTATAACGGAGCCGTGCTTGAGCTTGCCCTCACGCTCAGCCTCGTTTATCATTGCAAGGGCTACTCTGTCCTTGACCGAGCCTGCCGGATTGTTTGACTCAAGCTTGACAATAAGCTTAGCCTTGAGCCCAAGCTCCTTTTCTATATTCATAAGTCGCAGCATCGGTGTTCTGCCGATAAGCTGATCTGCACTGGTATAAATCATAATTACTCCTTAAGCGTTATGCTTTCCGTTGCTGTATCATAATCGTCTATATAAGGCTCTGTGCCTGTAAATATAAGGGTATGAGGGGTATATATACTTAATAATTCTTCTGCGATATCCTTCTGATCTGCGGTAAGATTGATATATCCGAAGCTACCCGTGTCGATAGACTTAAGCTCCGTTAATGCCTCTGCATCCATATCGCCGCATATAAGAAGCCTGTCCTCACCCAAGGATATTCTCGTTATAAGAGAGTGAGCGTTTTGACCTGCAGTCACGCTGACCGAAGCTCCTCCGACACCAAAGGACATAGAGCCCTCTACCCTTACAACAAAACAATCGTAATCACCACAAAGCTCATAAAGCCCGTCATCGTCGGGGATATATACCGTTCCGATCTCATAAACAGACATCAGCATCTGCACTGCCGAGAGCTTCGTAGCGTCGGGGATAACGAGGGTATCTATACGGTCACGGTCAAGCTCCGGTATATCGGTACCTATGATAAGCACCCTGTCCTCAGCTCTCGCAAGCACGCTGTCCTCATAAAAAAACACCTGAAGCTCCTTTCTCTCCCCACAGGAGAAAAAGGAGCATACAAGTATTATACACATAAATGCTGACAAAAATTCTTTAAGTCTCTGATTCATCCTTATTACAAAAGATCACCCGTTCGTCCTCTGCCCTTGCAAGTACGTTGTCACCCGCTTTGATGCTGCCGTCAAGCATAGCCTCGGTAAAGGCGTCTTCCACCGAACGCTGTATCTCACGGCGGATGGGTCTGGCACCGTATACGGGGTCAAAGCCCTTTCTCGCAACAAGCTCCACGGCACTCTCGTCAAAATCAAGGGTAATACCTATATCGGCTATACGCTTGACAAGAGAGCTCAGCATGAGCCTTGTGATCTCTTTTATCTCTTCCTCTTTAAGCTTATTGAATACGATAATCTCATCGATTCTGTTAAGGAATTCGGGTCGGAAGGTAGAACGAAGCGCCGACATAACTCTTTCTCTTACGGCAAGGTCGTCATTTGAAGCCCTTTCACCGAAGCCGAGACTGTTGGAGCGTTCCACTATTCCCGATGCACCTACATTTGAGGTCATAATGATTATGGTGTTCTTAAAATCTACCTTCCTTCCCTGACTGTCGGTAAGCATACCGTCGTCAAGTATCTGCAGAAGAATATTGAACACATCGGGATGAGCCTTCTCAATCTCGTCGAACAGCACTACCGAATAGGGCTTGCGTCTGATCCTCTCGGTGAGCTGACCGCCCTCCTCGTGGCCTACATAGCCGGGAGGTGATCCGATAAGCTTGGATACGCTGTGCTTCTCCATATATTCCGACATATCGATACGGATCATAGCGTTGTCATCACCGAACAGAACCTCTGCCAGAGCCTTGGTAAGCTCGGTCTTACCAACACCTGTAGGACCAAGGAATATAAATGATCCCATAGGTCTCTTGGGGTCCTTGAGGCCTATTCTTCCTCGCCTTATGGCACGGCTGACCGCATCGACTGCTTCCTCTTGTCCTATTATACGCTCATGAAGAATTTTGTCAAGGTTTTTGAGCCGCTGTGCATCCTCCTCGGCAAGTTTTTTTACAGGAATACCCGTCCAATGAGCTACGATATCTGTGATCTCGCTCTCACCTACCGACAGGCTGTTACCCGATTTTGCATCATCCCATTCTTTTTTTGCATTTTCGTATTCCTCACGGGCACTATGCTCCTCATCGCGAAGCTGTGCCGCACGCTCAAATTCCTGCTTTTTGATGGCAGATTCCTTCTCTGCGGCTATCGCCTTATACTTTTCCTCAAGCTCCTTTATACATAAGGGAGGTGTAACGGCACCGATACGGAGCTTTGACGCAGCCTCGTCGATAAGATCTATCGCCTTGTCGGGAAGATATCTGTCTGCGATATATCTTACTGACAGTTTGACCGCCGCCTCTATGGCATCGTCGGTTATTCTCACCTTGTGGTGAGCCTCGTATTTATCGCGAAGCCCCTTAAGGATGGCTATAGCCTCTTCCTCGGTAGGTTCGCCAACGGTTACCGGCTGAAAACGGCGTTCAAGAGCAGAATCCTTCTCGATATGCTTACGGTACTCGTTGATGGTTGTAGCACCGATCATCTGCATCTCCCCTCGGGACAGAGCGGGTTTGATGATGTTGGCAGCATCCACCGCACCCTCCGCTGCACCTGCTCCAACGATGGTATGGATCTCGTCAACGAACAGGATTATACGTTTTTCCTTCTGTACCTCGGACATGATACCCTTAAGACGCTCCTCAAACTCACCGCGGTATTTAGCTCCGGCGATCATACCCGAGAGATCAAGGGTAACTACTATCTTATCCGAAAGCGTTTCGGGGACATTGCCCTCTGCTATACGCTGAGCAAGACCCTCTACCACCGCAGTCTTACCTACACCCGGCTCGCCTATGAGGCAGGGGTTGTTTTTGGTACGGCGGGAGAGTATCTGTATCACCCTGTCCATCTCGGCTTCTCTGCCGATGATAGGATCTATCTTTCCCTGTCTTGCCATATCGGTAAGGTCTCTGCCGTACTGCCCGAGGGTAGGACAGTTTTTCAGGTCAGAGGATGCCGACTTAGGCTCGTTCTTTTTACGCTTATGTCCGGTGATGACCGCATCCTCGTTTATATCGTCAAGCTCTGCACCGAGAAATGAAAGTATCTCACGGTGAAGAGCTTTTATATCCAACCCCAAGGTCTTAAGCATCTGTACAGCCACACAGTCAGATTCGTTGATAAGTGCAAGGAGCAGATGCTCTGTTCCGATATAGTTCTGACCGTGACGCATTGCCTCGTAGGAGGAGTTTTCGATTATACGCTTGGTACGGGGGGTCATATCGTTAGGCGTAACCGAGCTTGTTCCT
>JAZNKU010000215.1:0-3298 GCA_045578685.1 Eubacteriales bacterium | reverse complement strand
GGGGTGAAACCACAATCTACAATATCCACCGGAAGATTGATGACAAAGTCATCAATCTTCCGTTATTCTCTTGGTGCAAAAGCTGCTCCTGTGGGTGCCGATCGCTGTTGACATTTTGTTCTCGATGTGTTAAAATGCAGTTAATAAACTCCAAGGAGGAAATTATGAAAAGATTTATCAGCTTATTGCTTACCGTTTTGATGATTATGTCGGCATTTTCCTTTGCTTCCTTTGCCGATGAGTCCGAACGGAGCCTGCCCTTTACCGACGTAAAGGAGGGTGCATGGTATTACGACGGTATTGCCTTTTGTTACGATAACGGTATCGTCAACGGCATGACCGACACCACCTTTGAACCCAACGGCACCCTCACCCGTGCTCAGTTTGTTCAGATACTGGCTATGGTTGACGGTGTTGACCTTACCGAATATAAAGACGCTGTAATCAGCTTCGACGATGTAAAGACAGGACATTGGTACAACGCTCCCGTATGCTGGGCGGTAGAGCAGGGCTTTGTTGCGGGACTTTCCGCAGACCGCTTCGGTCCTAACGAAAAGATCACCCGTGAGCAGCTTGCCAGACTTCTTTATCTTTATGCCGAATATTGCGGCTGTGACGTAAGTGTTCTTGCGGATCTTTCCGGCTATACCGACAAGCCCTCGGATTGGGCGTATACACAGGTACAGTGGGCGGTTGCCGCAGGTATCATCTCGGGTACAAGCGAAACTACCCTTTCACCCAGAGCCAGTGCTACCCGAGCTCAGGCTTGCCGTATGATAATGAGCTTTGATGACTTTTTACTGTCGGATAAGAACGATGTTCTTGCCGATCTTGCGGCGCTTATTGTAGCTAACAGTGAGACCGGCACAAGGGAGTTTCATAAATACGGCTGTGCCTTCTATGACGAGATTACAGGTATATTCAGCTTTAGCTATCGTGAATCCGAGCTTTCTCCCTCCGGGCTTGCGGTGAAAAACAACTACGTTTATTTCTCTATAGAGGAATATGCTTCCGAATATCCTTATTGGTGCCTGGTGTCCGATATGACAGTTGATCCGAGTTTGTACGGTAGCTTTGAAGGTATTATCGGCAACGGCTACGTCGACGTGACCGTTGATATCTCCAAGGGCGACAGCGAGGTGATACGGGGAATAGAGGAGGAGCTTCGCCTTGAACTGTTATACCGTATAGAAGCTTTGCTTAATGAATGTGGACACACCCTTGACGAGCTGTTCCTTGCACCCGATGACGGCGGCGATGCCGACGAGGAAATACAGCAGTTATACGACGCACTCGTACGTTACATACAAGACGAAGGAGTTGAGTATCCTGACGGCAAGCACATCGGTCTAATAACCAACAACGGAAACGAGGCATATGTTACCGAATACGTACCCGACACAGGGGAGATCTGTCTGGTTTATGTGACCGAGCCTATCCCCGGCGGAACCGATATTTTTGATACGAGCTACCGCGAAAGGGTGATATTTATCCCCGATATACTGACGGGCAGTCTGTGGTGGCAGTATACCTACAAGAGCGAGGACGGTACGGTCAAGATAAATGCAACCGGAACAGAAGCGGACGAGGATGTTTACGCAAATCTCACCTTTGAGGGTATAAGCGAGGAAGAGGCAAAGGTTAAGTTTGACACCGCCATGGAAAATATAGTCTTATATTACCTCGGTTTGATGGTGGATGCGGCAAGCTACATTACTTACGATGCCGTTGTCGATTATGTTAATTCCAACGGTGTTGCATTTGCCGGCGGTATTGATCTTGTGAAGGATGAGGGAGACAAGGGATATGTAGCAGAGTATGACCCCGAAAACGATGATCTCTACATTGTATATGTTTCCGAGCCGATCCCCGGCGGAACTGACATTTTCGATACGAGCTACCGTGAAAAGGCAATAACTTTAATTAATCCGCCTCTTGCTGACGAGTATTTTATATATATTTACGAAAGCGAGGACGGCAGCGTTAAGATCACTGCCGAGGGCTCTTACGACGGATACGATATCTACTTTGATAATCTCGATCTTACAGGTATAAGCGAGGAAGAGGCTACCGCTAAAATAAGCTCAGCCCTTGAAGAAACGATGAACTATTTCAACGAGCTTATATCATCAACGATGGAGTGAAAATTCTAAACCCGAATCCATTCTTAGAGAGTTAAATTTGAATTATCTGCAATAGCCAAATATGATACGCTGCACGGTGAATTTTTTAACTGTACGAATTACAATTCAGCCGTTGCATATGGAATTGTTTTTTCTTTGATGCAGCGATTCGAAAATTAATGAAGGACAGAGGTTATACCTCTGTCCTTTTGGATGTAAATGAAATCCCCGCCATAGTGGCGGGGTTGAAAAAAGGTTAACCGGTGAGAAAAAATCCTCCTGATGTGATATACTGTGAGAGACCTGCCAGTCAAACACAGAACACATTAGGAGGATTTATCTATGAGTAAAGTAAGCATAGACAATAATAGTTTAGCACATACAAAATGGGATTGCAAGTACCATATAGTGTTTGCGCCAAAATATAGACGACAGGTGTTTTTCGGATAAAAACGCATAGAGATAAGAGAAATATTAAGACAGTTATGTCAGTGGAAAGGTGTAGAAACCATAGAAGGAGAAGTGTGCCCGGATCACATACATCTACTGGTAAGTATCCCGGCCAAAATGAGCGTTTCGGGATTTATGGGATATCTAAAAGGAAAAAGCGCATTATTGATATTCCAAAAATGGGGGAATATGAAATTTGCATACCGAAACCGCGAATTTTGGTGTAAGGGATATTACGTAGATACCGCGGGTAAAAACACAAAGGCAATACAGGAACACATAGCGGATCAACTTAAGAGGGACAAGGATAGCGACCAATTAAGTATGTTTGATCCGCGGGACCCATTTATGGGTAGTAAGTAACAATTGCATGGCTGGCAGGCCAATCTAAAGCGCACTTGTGCGCAGCCAGTAGAGTGTAGGGCTTTGCCCGAAAATGAAATACCACCCGTTTACGGGTAGATATTTATTTGTTGAAAAAGTCGGGCTTCGCATCTATCTTTCCTTTTTAAACTCCGACAGCGTGTCGATCTGTTCATCGACATTCCGAGAGATAGTGGTATTTTACCACTATCTAAGAGTGCTGACATACTCAGTTTACCCAAAGCGACTAATGATATTTGAAAATAAAATCGAAACAAATTCCCATTCTATCACCCTTAAGAAACTATGCCACATGTGTTAATATACATATGAATATATGTTCACATGAACATATATTCATA
>JAZNKU010000214.1:0-3628 GCA_045578685.1 Eubacteriales bacterium | reverse complement strand
AAATCAAAGGGACTTGAAAAGAGTCCCATGGGAATCACCGGAATAGAAACGGCATTCCCCATAATGTATACAGAGCTGGTAAAACCCGGCATAATAACCATGGAAAAGCTCCTTGAGCTTATGGTAACAAATCCGAGAAAGCGCTTCGGTATCCCCGCAAGTGAGGAAAGCTTCTCGGTGCTTAGTACTGAAAGAAAATATAAAATAGATCCCAACAGCTTCCTCTCGATGGGTAAGTCAACACCCTTTGCGGGAAAAGAAGTTTACGGAGAATGCTTAATGACAGTAATTAACAGGAGGATAGTATGGCAATCAAGTATGACAGAAAGATAGTGACCGAGGACGGTCAGGAATATTACGGCTACGGCTTTGGCTCCACCAAGGTAGAGGCAATGTGCGAGCTTCTTATGAACACCGCAATGGTGGGCTACCAGGAGGTCATCTCCGACCCCGGTTATACAGACGATATGGTGCTTATGACCTATCCCCTTATCGGTAACTACGGTATCGCTGAGGAGGACTTTGAAACCAAGGTTCCTACCATAGGCGGTCTTATAGTCCGCGAGTACAACGACTCTCCCAGCAACTTCAGATACACCAAGACCCTCTCCGAGATCCTTGAGGAGAACGATATTCCTGCAATCGAGGGCGTTGATACCCGTATGCTGACCCGTAAGATCAGAGACAACGGCAGCTGCAAGGTATATATCTGCAATGCGGACAAGCCCAAGGAAGAGGCTGTAGAATATATGCAGACCCACGAGCTTCCCACCGATGCTGTTGCAAGAGTAAGCTGCAAGAAGAGATGGTACAGCCGTACCTTCAAGCCCAAGTACAATGTAGTTGTGGTTGACTGCGGTACCAAACTCAGCGTTATAAAGGAGCTTAACGCACGCGGCTGTAACGTAACGGTCGTTCCCTACAACACCGAGGCAAGAATAATCGAGGGCATGAACCCCGACGGAATCCTTATCTCCGACGGCCCCGGCAATCCCGCAGACGTTCCCGTGGTGATAGAGCTTATCAAGGAATTAAAGGGCAAGTACCCCATGTTCGGTATATCCCTTGGCTTTGAGCTTATCTGTATGGCTTACGGTGCGACCTGTTACAAAATGAAGTTCGGTCACGGCGGCGGAAGCCATCCCGTAAGAAATCTCATCAACAACCGCGTTGATGTGGTAAATCAGATCCACTCCTACACAGTCGACCCCGAGAGTATGGGTAACACCGATCTCACAATCACCCACACAAATGTTATCGAGGGTACCATCGCAGGTGTGGAAAACAAAGAGGACAATATGTTCGCAGTTCAGTTTGAGGTAGACAACACCGTAAGACCCCGCGACTGCGAGAATCTCTATGATAAATTCGTAAATATGATGAAGGAGGTTAAGGAGAATGCCTAAGAGAACTGATATAAAGAAGATACTGGTAATCGGCTCCGGTCCTATCGTTATCGGACAGGCAGCTGAGTTTGACTACGCAGGCACACAGGCGTGTCTTGCACTTAAGGAAGAAGGCTATGAGGTTATCCTCTGCAACTCCAACCCTGCAACCATCATGACAGACACCACCATTGCCGACAAGGTATACATGGAGCCTCTGACCCTGGAATATGTAGCGAAGATCCTTCGCTACGAGCGTCCCGACGCTATCATTCCCGGTCTGGGCGGACAGACAGGTCTTAACCTCGCTATGCAGCTTGCACGTAAGGGCGTACTTGACGAGTGCCGCGTTAAGCTCCTCGGTACAAAATGCGAATCTATCGAGCGTGCAGAGGACCGTGAGCTCTTCAAGCAGCTCTGTATCGATCTGGGCGAGCCCGTTCTTCCCTCCGATGTCGCAAACACCATCGAGGAGGGTAAGGCTATCGCAGAGAAGATAGGTTATCCCGTAGTTCTTCGTCCTGCGTTTACCCTGGGTGGTACGGGCGGCGGCTTTGCTGACAACGAAAAAGAGCTTGTTGACATCATGAAGAACGCTCTTGCACTCTCTCCTGTTTCTCAGGTTCTTGTTGAAAAGTCCATAAAGGGCTACAAGGAGATCGAGTTTGAGGTTATGCGTGACTCTAACGATACAGCTATCACCGTATGCTCCATGGAGAATATCGACCCCGTTGGTATCCACACCGGTGACTCCATCGTTGTTGCTCCCTGCCAGACCCTTACAAGTAAAGAATATCACATTCTCCGTGATTCCGCACTTAAGCTTATCCGCGCACTTGAGATCGAAGGCGGCTGTAACGTACAGTTTGCTCTCGACCCCCAGTCCTTTGAATACTACCTCATCGAGGTAAACCCCCGTGTATCCCGTTCCTCCGCTCTTGCATCCAAGGCGAGCGGATATCCCATCGCAAGAATAACCGCTAAGGTTGCGGTAGGTCTTACCCTTGACGAGATCATGCTCTCCACCACTCCCGCAAGCTTTGAGCCCGCCCTTGACTATGTTGTAGCCAAGGTGGCAAGATTCCCCTTCGATAAGTTTGCAACCGCATCCAACAAGCTCTCCACACAGATGAAGGCTACAGGTGAGGTAATGAGTATCGGCCGTACCCTTGAGGAATGTCTTCTCAAGGCTGTTCGCTCCCTTGAGATCGGCGTATGCCACCTCCATATGGCTAAGTTCGACGAGATGAGCGTTTCTGAGCTCCTTGACTATATCAAGGACGGTACAGACGACCGTATCTTTGCCATCGCACAGCTTATCCGTGTAGGCGTTGACCTTGGTGTCATCTGCGACAAGACTCAGATAGATATGCTCTTCCTTGAAAAGTACAAGAACATCATCGACTTTGAGCATACACTTACCGCTAATCCCTTCGATTACGACGTAATGTACGAGGCTAAGAGAATGGGCTTCTCGGATAAGTTCATCTCCAAGGTATGGAACTGTCCCGAGCCTGACGTTTACAAGTTCAGAAAGGACCATAGCCTCTTCCCCGTATACAAGATGATCGACACCTGCGCAGGTGAGTATGACGGTTACGTTTCCTATATGTACTCCACCTACGAGCAGGAGAACGAATCCATCGTTACAGACAGAAAGAAGATCATAGTTCTCGGTTCCGGTCCTATCCGTATCGGTCAGGGTGTTGAGTTTGACTACTCCACCGTTCACGCAGTACAGACCATAAAGAACTCCGGCTATGAGGCTATCATCATAAACAACAACCCCGAAACCGTTTCCACAGACTACACGGTAAGCGACAAGCTCTACTTCGAGCCTCTTACCGTTGAGGACGTTATGAACGTTATCGAACTCGAAAAGCCCCTTGGCGTTGTTGCATCCCTTGGCGGTCAGACCGCTATCAACCTCGCTCAGCCTCTCCACGATCTCGGCGTTAAGATCATCGGTACCGATTGCGCGGCAATTGACAAGGCAGAGAACAGAGACGCATTTGAAAAGTTATTGAAGGAGCTTGGTATTCCTCAGCCTGCGGGACGCGCGGTCACAAAGATCGAGGACGGTGTTGCCGCCGCTGCTAAGGTAGGCTATCCCGTGCTTGTTCGTCCCTCCTTCGTGCTTGGCGGACGAGCAATGCAGATCGTTGCAAACGAGGAGCAGCTTCGCCACTATCTTAAGACCGCGGTCGAGATCGACGAGGACAAGCCGGTTCTCGTAGACAAGT
>JAZNKU010000213.1:0-6513 GCA_045578685.1 Eubacteriales bacterium | reverse complement strand
ACCTACCGACCCAAATAGAACAACGAGACGGCTTGGCTCATATTCCTTGATAGTTTTAAGCACGCTTTCCAAACTCAATCCGTTATGTGCATAGTCAATTATAACTGTGATATCAGGCAAAGCATCGACTATCTCAAATCTGCCCTTTACCCTTGTAGTGGACAGATGTTTTATTATCTGTGTCGCCGAAACGCCGCACTGCAAACATACCGCATATGCACAAAGAGCATTATATACGCTGTATACGCCCGGTGTAGCGATCTTAAGCTCTGTTGTAACATCGTTATAACGGCAGTTAAATTTCACACCGAGACAACCTGACTCTGACCATCTGTCAATATCATAAGCACAGCAATCACCGCATTTGACCGAATAGGTTATAACCTTTCCCGCTGCAGCATCGATCATATAAGAAGAATCATCATCGTCACAGTTTATTACAGACACTCTGCTTCGTTCGAAGAGTCCGGCCTTACAGCTACGGTATTCGTTATAATCTGCATGCTCACCTTCTCCTATGTGATCGGGAGATAGGTTTGTAAACACACCCACGTCAAATTCTATACCGTGGATACGGTTAAGTTTAACCGCCTGAGATGATACCTCCATTACACAGTGATCACAGCCGGAATTTACCATATCATTAAATGACTTGTACAGCTCGTAACTTTCGGGAGTGGTGTTGACTGTGGGTGTACGTACACCGTTAATAATAATACCGTTTGTACCTATAACCGCAGCATTTTTACCACTTTTATTAAGAATCTGAGCTATAATATTGGAGGTGGTTGTTTTACCCTTCGTGCCGGTAATACCTATTATTTTGAGTTTTCTGTCGGGATAGTCGAAGAACTGTCTGGAAAGCTCCGCAAGGGTAACTCTCGTATCTTCGGTTATTATAACCCTTGCATCAGCAGGAAGCGACAGATCTCTCTGTGCAAAAAATAGTCTTGCTCCTTTATCATACGCCATCTGAGCGAATTTATGTCCGTCAGACCTTGCGCCGACTAAACAGACAAAGGCGGTATCAGGAGCCGCCTTTCTCGAGTCGTATACTATATCCTTTATTCCAAAAAGATCATACTTCATTTTCAAATTCTCCAAAGCCGATAGGCTTCTTACCGCAGTACTGAATAGACCTCCACGCTAATATCTCGAGAGCGTCAACATAGAAGCTGTCGAGATCATACTGACGCTTTATAAGTGAAAGCTCGGTACATCCGAGAATAATACGGTCACATCCCGCCTTGGTCAGTTCACGGGAAACCTTACGAAAGCTATCCATATTTACGGGCTTACCTTGCTTTACAGAGCCGTAGATAATATCCATAACTCTTGCTTGGTTTTCGGGGGCAGGTGTAACGCACTCAATACCGTACTGCCGTGCCATCTTCTGATAGGTCTCGGTAGACACGGTACCGTCGGTTGCCATAATACCGATCTTTTCATCACCCTTGCCGTGACAGAAACGTACGGTTTCCTCGATAATATTAATTATCGGTACTGTGATATTATCCTGTATTTCACGGTAAAAATAATGTGCAGTGTTACAGGGAATAGCGATAACATCCGCACCGATGCTGATAAGCTTACGGGCGTCATCGATCATACGCTTGGCAGGATTTTCTTTGCTTTTACCAAGAATATATCCTGTTCGGTCAGGGGTTGTAGCACCACTGGAGATAACAATATCAATATGATCCTGATCACAGGTAGCATCTGTATGCTCGGTTATCATCTCGTAGAAATAAACGGTCGACATAGGACCGAGACCTCCGAGGATACCCAGAAGCTTGTTTTTCTTCTCTTCCATTTGCTTATATTTTGTAATATGTCTTGAATTTCTTTATGTGGTTATGCTCGTGAATATTCACAAAGCCCCAACGCTTAATATTTCCCTTAAGATCAAACTTATATCTCATAGAGGAATAAGCCTTCTTCGCTTTAATAAGGCTCTTAACCTTTGCTTTTTCGGCATCGGTGATATAGTTATACACCACCTTATCGGGAACATAACGCCAGTATATCTCATTTGAGTTAAACTTTGTCTCCTTAAAGGGAACACCGAGAATTCTGTCGTCTACTATCTGCTTTGCGATATTGTTACCGCTTGCAGTAACATAATAGTTACTTCTTCCCTGTCTTACGTTGATCTCAAAAGCCTTATACTGACCGTCGCGGCTGTCGTACTTGATATCAAAGTTGGAATAACCTACAAAGTGGATATCCTCAAGGAATTTCTTCATCTTCTGCATGATCTCGTCATTACGCTCGGTAACGATAGCACAGTGGTTGCCAAGGCCCTTGGGTGTGTGCTCCTCAAGAAGAACGTGACCCAGACACATCATACGAACGTTGGCATCCCTATCGGAATAGGATGTAAGCACATACATGCTGTTATCATTTCCCGGAATAGTATCCTGAAGAATTATCTTATCAGGATAACCGGAGGCATATATCTCGTCAACGATCTTCTGTGCCTGCTCCTTTGATTTTGCACGGTAGACCTTTTTCATACCTTCAAATTCGTGCTTCCAATAAAGCACGGAGCTTGAGGGCTTGACTATAATAGGATAATCAAAATCAAGAGCATCAAGGCTGTCGCCCTTTGCGATAACCTTGGTCTTAGGATAAGGAATACCGTACTTTTCGCAGTATTCATAAAAATGCTCCTTTAGGGTTATCTCGTCAATAAGCTCCTTTGTGGTATAGGGAGCGATATATTCGGGAGCAAGCTTATCCTTGTTGGCAATGATAAGGGAAACGTAGTCATCGGTACAGCCCATAACTATAAGCTTTTCACCCTTATGCTCCTTTGCAAAATCGTTAAGCACCTGCACCATTCTCTCCGAGGTATCAAAATCGGGAATTGCGGTGAATTTAACGATCTTGGAATTCATTGTTGCGCCTATAGCATATCTGCCGAAGGCATGGCTTATAACACCGTACTCCTCGTGAAATGCTCTTGCAACATTGTAACAGTTAAGGTCTGCACCAAGCAGTACCGGAGTGATCTTTTCTTTCATTTTATAACCTTCTTATTTTTCATCGATAAAGAAACGTTTATACCATACAAGGAAGGTAAATACCGTCCATATCTTACGCTGATTGTTAGCCTTCTCTGCCCTGTGGTCATCGAGAAGCTGCATTAGCTTTGATGTATCGAAGAACTCCTTGGCATAATCAGAGGTAAAGTGTTCCTTGACGATATTGTAATACTTGTCCTCACGAAGCCAAAAGCGTATCGGCACGGGGAAACCAACCTTGATACGGTTTACCCATTCTTCAGGCAGAGTCTCGGCTGACGCCTGACGGAGAATGTATTTCGTATTCTCAGGTGTTATCTTATACTTTGAGGGGATGCCGGCAGCATGCTCCATAACTACCTTATCAAGGAAAGGAACGCGAAGCGCAAGAGAATGTGCCATACTCATCTTGTCAGCCTTCAGGAGAATATCGCCGGGCAACCAAAGGTTAAGATCGAGATACTGCTTTTTGATAAGCTCATCCTTATCCTTAACCCTGTCGTAGATCTTGCCCGTGATCTGCTTGATCGTGGGAGCATTACGGTAATCGGGATTTACGATATCATTCGCTTCCTTCTCCTCAAACACCTTAGCTTGACCGATAAACCAGTCCTCAGGTCTGCCGCTTCCCTTGATTATAAAATCATGACCCTTGAAGTAAGGCAGCTTGCGAGCGACAGAGGCTGCAGCACGGCGTAAGAAGCCGGGCAGCTTTTTATACTTACGCATCATAGGTCTTTCGTCATATTCCTCATAGCCTGCGTATATCTCGTCCGCGCCCTCGCCGGAAAGAACAACGGTTACATGCTCGGTTGCAAGTCCTGCAAGGAAGTAGAGAGGCACGCTTGATGGGTTAGACTGAGGCTCATCCATATGATACTGGATGGTCGGAAACATATCAAAGCATTCATCCGCTGATATAAGCTTTCTGACATTTTCTATACCGAGGATATCGGAAAGCTCCTTTGCATAGTTGGTCTCGTTGAATTTAGCGTAATCAAAGCCAACAGAGAATGTCTTGTCGGGCATAAGAGCTGCTGTGATATAGCTGGAGTCGATACCTCCCGAGAGGAAGGATGCTACCTTAACATCGCTTATACGGTGTGCACCTACAGACTCATTTATAACACGGTCAAGCTCCTTCTTGTATTCATCGAAGGGCTTATCCTTGGAATCAAAATCAACATCCCAATATCTTTTGATAGTCATTGTGTCGTTCTGATACACAAAATAATGTGCCTGAGGCAGTTTATATACACCCTCAAAGAAGGTTTCCTCCTGGCTTGAATACTGGAATGTAAGATAGGGACGAAGCGCGTCCTTGTTTACAGCCTTTTCAAAATCGGGGTGTTCGAGGAAGCTCTTGATTTCCGAACCGAAAAGGAAGCTTCCCTTCTTTGTCTTGGTATAGTAGAAGGGCTTAATACCAAAGAAATCTCTGGCACCGAAAAGCTTCTTATTTTTCTTATCCCATATTACAAAGGCAAACATGCCTCTGAGCTTGTATACGATATCTTCACCAAATTCCTCGTAACCATGGAGCAGTGCCTCGGTATCGCAGTTGCTCTTGAAGCTGTAGCCCTTTTCTTCAAGCTCACGGCGTATATCCATAAAGTTATATATCTCGCCGTTGAAGGTAATGGTAACGTTACCGTCCTCGCTCGTCATAGGCTGTCTGCCCGCTTCGCTCAGGTCAAGAATACTGAGTCGGCGAAAGCCGAGGGCAACATCACCGTCTATGTAATCGCCCGCCATATCAGGACCGCGGTGAATGATACGGTCCATCATACGGTTTAGTATTTCTTTTTTATTTTCGGTTTTGGCAACAAAGCCTACAAATCCGCACATATGTTATTCTCCCTTAAGCTCAGCGGCTTTTACTGTGTTTTTAAGAAGCATCGTTATAGTCATAGGACCGGCACCTCCGGGTACGGGTGTTATATAAGACGCCTTAGGCTCAACAGTCGCAAAATCAACGTCGCCGGTGAGCTTTCCGTCCTCTTTGCGGTTGATGCCGACATCAACGACCACAGCCCCATCCTTGACCATATCACCCGTAATAAAATCAGGCTTGCCGATAGCAACAACAAGGATATCAGCCTCAAGACACTTAGCCTTGAGATCCTTTGTTCTTGAAT
Organism: Eubacteriales bacterium; assembly: GCA_045578685.1. GTDB lineage: Bacteria > Bacillota > Clostridia > Oscillospirales > CAG-272 > RGIG7300. The sequence goes on along the minus strand of JAZNKU010000213.1, from coordinate 1,349 downwards.
GACAGATAGTCACAGTACCGTTAGCATGAAGAAGAAGCATTGCTTGTGGCTTACCTACGATATTGCTCCTGCCTACAACAACGCACTCCTTACCCGAGGGGTCAATGTTATAATGCTTTAAAAGACACATAACGCCCGCAGGGGTACAGGGCAGAAAATCGTAATCGCCCGTCATGATCTTACCTACGTTTACCGGATGGAAGGCATCAACGTCCTTTTCGGGAACGATAGCGTTTATTACCGCTGTCTCGTCAATATGCTTAGGCAAAGGAAGCTGTACAAGTATACCGTGGATATCATCCTTATTATTAAGCTTATCGATAAGCTCAAGCAGCTCTGCCTGAGATGTATCAGTAGGCAGATCATAGCTTTCCGAATAAATACCTACATCGGCACAGGCTTTCTTTTTATTTCTTACGTAAACCTGAGATGCAGGGTCCTCTCCTACGAGAATAACCGCAAGTCCGGGTTTAACGGTCATTTTTGATATTTGTTCTTTAATAAGCTCTCTTTCAGCTGCTGAAACAGCCTTTCCGTCAATCAATATTGCCATCTTTAACCTCTATTTCTTCTACCTCTTTATAAAGAGGTTTGTCATCTGTGACCTTCTTAATTTTGAATAATATCATGAGGGACACGCAAACTATAACGCACACAAGACCGATCAGCTGCGAGATCTTGACATCGCCGACATAAAGCGAATCTGTGCGCAGTCCCTCGATGAACATTCTGCCAAAGCCGTACCAGGCAAGATACCAGAGCACAGGCTGACCGTCATATTTTTTCTTGTTATAAAAAATGTTTATAAGTACAAACCCGATTATATTCCACACACATTCATACAGAAACGTGGGCTGACAAAGCACACCGTTGGCTTCCATTATCCAAGGAAGGCTCTTGCAGGCGGAAATATCATAAGTTTTACCGAAAAACTCAAAGGTCTCAACAGATCCGTACGCCTCAGCGTTCACAAAGTTGCCCCAACGTCCTATTATCTGACCCAGCATGCATGCGGGAGCAAGACCGTTGAAGAACTTAAGTACGTTCATCTTTTTGTACAGCAGCGTACATATAGCCGCCACCGCACCTGCTATAATGCCGCCGTAGATACCCAGACCGCCTTCCCATACCTTGAATACGTCCCAGAAGGAGTCGTACTGATCAAGAGATGTCAGAACATAATACAATCTTGCACCCACAACGCCGAACACAACGGTAAATATAGCAATATCGAGAAAATCATCGGTTACGATATAGTGCTTCTTAGCTTTATAATATACATACAGGACTGCCGATATTATACCCAAGGTCACTATGATACCGAAGTCGGAGGCCAAGCGGTCTTAGGA